>NC_008700.1:4282500-4306142 GCF_000015245.1 Shewanella amazonensis SB2B | reverse complement strand
TAATAAATAATATGTGGATAATATATGATTTAGATCTGATCTACCGTTGCATTACTCAAACACCTATAAGGTCAAAGATCCACCCTGTGGATAAAATGGCGATCTATCCCCACCTTTTCTCTGAGTAGATCGCCTTGAGATCACAGGATCAGATTTGGATTATTATCTGTTTTAAAAGGATTTTTACCCTTACCCACAGATAAGTGCGATCCTAATAAGAGATAACAATAAAGAGATCTATATAAAGATCTTAAGATCTATAAGCCGATCCCCTTTGGATCTTTACATGCAAACAGATCGTTCAACTCTGTCTCTGGCAATGCTAAAATACCCGGCTCGTTATGCGATCTTTGTTTTCTCGCTTTAAGGTAGTGTCATGCAATTTCATGAACGGTTTGATGTGATAGTAGTAGGTGGCGGTCATGCCGGTACCGAAGCCGCCTTGGCTGCAGCCCGTATGGGATGCAAGACACTGCTGCTCACCCACAATGTCGATACCCTGGGTCAGATGTCCTGTAACCCTGCCATTGGCGGTATTGGTAAAGGACATCTGGTAAAAGAGATAGATGCGCTGGGTGGTGCAATGGCGATCGCCACCGATTTTTCAGGGATCCAATTCCGTACCCTGAATTCCAGCAAAGGTCCAGCGGTCAGAGCGACCCGCGCTCAGGCCGACAGAGCGCTCTACAAAGCCAAGATCCTGAATATTCTGCAGCATCAGCCTAACCTGCGGATTTTCCAGCAAGCCGTAGATGATTTGGTGGTAGAGAATGGTCGGGTTATCGGCGCTGTTACCCAAATGGGACTGGCCTTTGAAGCACCAGCCGTGGTGCTGACAGCCGGTACCTTCCTGGGAGGCAAAATTCACATAGGTCTGGAAAATTACAGCGGTGGCCGCGCTGGCGACCAACCAGCCATCGCCCTCGCCCATCGCTTACGGGATCTGCCTCTGCGTGTAGGCCGTCTGAAAACCGGCACGCCTCCCCGTATTGATGCCAGAACCATTGATTTTTCAGTGATGACAGAGCAAAAAGGCGATACGCCCTTGCCTGTGATGTCATTTATCGGTGATCTGAGCCAACATCCAGAGCAGATCTCCTGCTACATCACTCACACCAATGAACAAACCCACGACATCATTCGTGGTGGATTGGATCGCAGCCCCATGTATTCCGGGGTGATCGAGGGTATTGGCCCGCGTTATTGTCCGTCTATTGAAGACAAAATTCATCGTTTTGCCGACAAGAACTCTCACCAGATCTTTATTGAGCCCGAAGGCCTGACGACAACCGAAATTTACCCGAACGGGATTTCCACCAGCTTGCCATTTGACGTTCAAATTCAGTTAGTTCGCTCTATTCGAGGCATGGAACAGGCTGAAATAGTTCGTCCTGGCTATGCCATTGAATATGACTACTTCGATCCAAGAGATCTGAAAAACTCGTTGGAAACCAAGGTTATCGACGGTTTGTTCTTTGCCGGACAGATTAACGGCACCACAGGTTACGAAGAAGCCGGCGCCCAGGGGCTGCTGGCCGGTCTCAACGCCGCACTGCAGGTACAGGGCAAAGAAGCATGGGCACCTCGCCGCGATCAGGCTTATCTGGGGGTGCTGGTGGACGATCTCTCCACTTTGGGTACCAAAGAGCCCTATCGTATGTTCACCAGCCGCGCCGAATACCGTTTGCTGCTGCGTGAAGACAATGCCGATTTGCGTCTGACCGAAAAAGGTCGTGAACTGGGCCTGGTTGATGACTTCCGCTGGCAAAAATTCAGTGAAAAGCGCGAGTCCATCGAGCTTGAACAGCAGCGTTTGCGCGGCCAGTGGGTACATGTGAATTCACCTCAGGTGGCAGAGCTTAATGAAGTGCTCAGTGCCCCACTGACCCGCGAGGCGTCACTGGAAGATCTGCTGCGCCGACCTGAAATTGAATACGACACCCTGATGAAGGTTGACGGATTCGGTCCAGGGCTTGCCGATCCTCTGGCGGCAGAGCAGGTGCAGATCCAGGTTAAATACGCCGGTTACATCCAGCGCCAGCAGGATGAAATCGCCAAGGCTGAGCGTAACGAAAACACCCGCTTACCGCTGGATCTGGACTACAGCGAAGTGCCGGGGCTGTCCAACGAAGTGACGGCCAAGCTCAATGCGCACAAGCCAGAGACCATAGGTCAGGCCTCTCGTATCTCAGGAGTGACCCCCGCAGCCGTTTCCATTCTGCTGGTTCACCTGAAAAAACGTGGATTGTTGAGAAAGAGCGCTTAAGCTCGCGCCACTCGCGTGCAAGGGAGGCCTCCGGGCTTCCCTTCACTTTTTCTGGGCCTCATAATAGCCCACCAAGACAGTTGTACCGACGGAGATAGCCAGTGTTAGCCGAAAAACTCAGTCAGGATCTCGCCAAAGCGGGCCTGCAGGTCGATGCCCAGCAGCAACAGCAATTACTTGCCTTTGTGGCGCTGCTCGACAAGTGGAACAAGGCCTATAACCTGACGTCGGTGCGGGAACCGGCGCAAATGCTGACCCGGCACATTCTCGATAGCCTGGTGGTGTCACCTCATCTGGTGGGTTCGCGTTTTATCGATGTGGGCACAGGGCCTGGCTTGCCGGGTATTCCGCTGGCTATCATCAATCCGGACAAAGAGTTTGTTTTGCTGGATAGTCTGGGCAAACGTATTCGTTTCCAAAAACAGGTTGCTGTGGAGCTTGGGCTGAAAAACATCAGCTCGGTGGAAAGCCGGGTCGAGCTGTATCAACCTGAGCAGGGATTTGATGGTGTGCTGAGTCGCGCGTTTGCCTCTGTGGGGGACATGCTCAGCTGGTGCCATCATTTACCAGCTGAAAACGGCAGTTTTTATGCCCTCAAGGGCCAGCTTGGTGATGAAGAGATGGCCGGGATCCCCGAAGGCTTTAAGTTGATTGAAACCATCAGGCTCACAGTCCCCGGACTGGATGAGCAAAGGCATCTGCTGAAATTGGTCAAAGCGTGACCCTCTGCCTTGCAATTGGCAGCAACATCAAGCAACTTGTCCAAGGCGTTATGTCTTGGTTGAACGACAGAATAACAACAGGGTGAAATTGTGGGGAAAGTCATTGCTGTAGCCAACCAGAAAGGTGGCGTAGGAAAAACAACTACTTGCATTAACCTGGCGGCCTCGCTTGCAGCAACCCGGCGCAAGGTGCTGCTGATTGACCTGGATCCCCAGGGTAATGCCACCATGGGCAGTGGTGTAGACAAGTACGAGGTAGAAAATACCGCGTATGAGCTGCTCGTGGAGGAAAAGCCCTTTGCCGATGTGGTGGTGAAGGATACTCAGGGCAAGTATGATCTCATTGCCGCCAATGGTGATGTGACGGCCGCCGAAATCAAGCTGATGGAATTCTTCGCCCGTGAAGTGCGTCTGCGCAACGCGCTGGCGCCCATTCGCGATCAGTATGATTTTATCTTTATCGACTGTCCGCCTTCCCTGAATATGCTCACCGTGAACGCCATGTCCGCTGCAGACTCAGTGCTGGTGCCTATGCAATGTGAGTATTTTGCGCTGGAAGGTCTCACTGCCCTTATCGATACCATAGGCAAGCTGGCATCCATGGTGAATCCGGGGCTTGGCATCGAAGGAATTTTGCGTACCATGTACGATCCTCGCAATCGATTGGCCAATGATGTGTCCGATCAGCTCAAGCAGCATTTTGGCGAGAAAGTTTACCGGACTGTGATCCCCCGTAATATCCGTCTGGCCGAGGCCCCGAGTTTTGGTGCGCCCGCCATGTATTACGACAAGTCCAGTGCCGGCGCCAAGGCCTACCTGGCCCTGGCCGGAGAGATTATTCGCCGGGGTGAGCAAACCCAGGCTAAAAAGCAGGCGTAAGGATTAGCAATGACTTTGAAAAAACGGGGCTTGGGTAAAGGATTGGATGCACTGCTGAGCACCAGCCATGCCGCCAGTAGAAAACTGGAACAGGAAGCCGCCCGGGCCGACAAACAGGACGACCTGGTGCACCTGGATGTGGATTTGCTGCAACCCGGCAAGTACCAGCCCCGTAAGGATATGTCACCAGAGGCCTTGGAAGAACTGGCCGAGTCCATTCGTGCCCAGGGCATCATTCAGCCCATAGTGGTGCGCAAGGTCGCCGAACAAAAGTACGAAATCATTGCCGGTGAACGTCGCTGGCGTGCCTCACAGTTGGCCAAGCTTGAGAAAGTCCCCTGTATCATCAAGCAGGTGCCTGACGAATCAGCAGTGGCCATTGCCCTGATTGAAAACATCCAGCGTGAAGATCTCAATGCCATGGAAGAAGCCATTGCCTTGCATCGTCTGTTGGAAGAATTTGAACTCACCCACCAGCAGGTGGCCGATGCGGTAGGTAAATCCCGCACCACAGTCACTAACCTGCTGCGTCTCAATAGTCTGAATGAACCCGTTAAGCGTTTGCTTGAATATGGCGATATCGACATGGGCCACGCCCGTGCGCTGCTTGCCGTAGAGGGAGAAGAACAGACAAATCTGGCACGTTTAGTTGCCGCCAAAGAGCTCACCGTTCGGGAAACTGAACGATTAATTAATAGAACCTTAAATCCCGCTAAAGAAGCAGAAAAACCGGTAAAAGATCACGATGTAAGCCGTCTGGAGCAGCAGTTGATTGAAAAGCTGGGCGCCAAGGTTTCCATTGCTCATGGCAGTAAGGGCAAGGGAAAAATTGTAATTAACTACCAAAATCTCGCTGAATTAGACGGTATTCTCAGTAAAATCCGCTGATTCCGGGCAGTTAACAGAGTTTCATGTAAATTTGTGACGAATGTTAATCTTTGCTTTTTGAATCTTTGGTCGTAGAACCATTGAAAAGTGGCGATTTTACGCATCTCAAAGTTGCATTGAAGGCCCGAAAAGGTATACTTTCGCAAGCTTTTTGTACTGTGACTTTTTACGGCATTTTGTTGTCCGGTCACAGAAACAAAAAGTCCGAATGCGGAGAATGAGAATTGAGCAAGGTTTTGGCGCGTCGTGGCCGTTGGTCTGCCTATAAATTGGTGTTGATGCAGGCGGCGATAGCCGGGGGTGCGTCAGTTCTCTTCTTCGTCGTCTGGGGAGCGCAATACGGGGTATCGGCTTTAGCCGGTGCTGCGATAGCTGTGCTCCCTAATTTTGTATTCGCAACCCTCGCTTTTTCCCATTCGGGAGCAAGTGCAGCAGGGAAGGTACTGAAAACCTTCTACTGGGGGGAAGCGGTAAAGTTGCTGTTAACCATTGCCCTGTTTTCGTTGGTGTTTATCAATTTGAAAATCGTCTTTATGCCGCTTTTCGTTTGCTACTCACTGGCACTCCTGGTGCATTGGACAGCGCCTTTATACTTCAAGCAAAAGTAAAGTGGGATGAATCATGGCTGCAACTGGTGAAGCGTTAACACCGCAGGGCTATATCCAGCATCACCTGACCAACCTTTCCGTTGGTGAAGGATTCTGGACATGGCATATTGATTCGTTGCTCTTTTCGGTTGGTCTTGGTGTTCTGTTCCTGTGGATTTTCCGTAGCGTTGGCAAGAAAGCGACTACAGGCGTTCCCGGCAAGCTTCAGTGCTTTGTCGAGATGATCGTCGAGTTCGTGGACAACAGCGTGAAAGAAACCTTCCACGGCCGTAATGCCCTGATCGCTCCTCTCGCTCTGACCATCTTCGTTTGGGTTTTCATGATGAACTTCATGGACATGGTGCCAGTTGACTGGCTGCCACACACCGCCGCTATGCTGGGTGTGCCTTACCTGAAAGTGGTTCCGACGACTGACCTGAACATCACCTTCAGCCTCGCGCTGGGTGTGTTTTTGCTGATTATTTACTACAGCATCAAGGTCAAGGGAGTGTCTGGCTTCGTGAAAGAACTGACACTGCAGCCCTTTAACCACTGGGCAATGATACCCGTCAACCTCCTGCTGGAATCAGTTACCCTGATAGCCAAGCCAATCTCATTGGCTCTGCGTCTATTCGGTAACCTGTATGCGGGTGAGTTGATCTTCATCCTTATTGCGCTGATGTATGGTGCCAACTGGCTGATCGCCTCTCTGGGTGTAACCCTGCAACTGGGTTGGTTGATCTTCCACATTCTGGTTATCACACTGCAAGCGTTTATCTTCATGATGCTGACTATTGTTTACCTCAGCATGGCGCATGAAGATCATTAAGGATTGCTGAAGAAATTTTTTTAAACTAAATCATCAACTAATTTAGATTTAGATACTGGAGATACAGATGGAAACTATTCTGGGCTTTACTGCAATCGCTGTTGCTCTGCTGATTGGTATGGGTGCACTGGGTACCGCTATCGGTTTCGGTCTTTTGGGTGGCAAGTTCCTGGAAGGCGCTGCTCGTCAACCAGAAATGGCTCCTATGCTGCAGGTTAAGATGTTCATCGTGGCTGGTCTGCTCGACGCCGTAACCATGATCGGTGTGGGTATCGCTCTGTACATGCTGTTCACCAACCCACTGGGCGCAATGCTGTAAAAAAAACGCTTCTGTCTTAACTCAAAATAGGAGGCTGTTGTGAATATCAACGCTACCCTAATCGGTCAGACGGTCGCCTTTATTATCTTCGTGTGGTTCTGCATGAAGTATGTTTGGCCTCCTTTGATGAATGCCATCGAAGAACGCCAAAAGAGGATTGCTGACGGTCTCGCAAACGCTGACCGCGCTGCAAAAGACCTGGAGCTCGCTCAGGCCAAGGCCACCGAGCAGCTCAAAGAAGCCAAAGCTACAGCCAATGAAATCATCGAGTCTGCCAATAAGCGCAAGGCTCAGATCGTTGAAGAAGCAAAAGCCGAGGCTGACGCTGAGCGTGCACGTATCATCGCTCAGGGCAAAGCTGAAATTGAAGCTGAACGCAATCGCGTGAAAGAGGAACTGCGCAAGCAGGTTGCTACTCTGGCCCTTGCCGGTGCTGAGAAGATCCTCGAACGTTCGATTGATGCAGCCGCACACAGTGACATAGTTGAAAAGCTTGTCGCTGAAATTTGATAAGGGAGAAGGGGTATGGCTGAGTTAACCACCATTGCTCGCCCTTATGCAAAGGCAGCTTTTGATTTTGCCGTTGAAAAACAAGCCGTGGACAGCTGGGCCGAAATGCTCGGTTTTGCTGCGCTGGTAAGTGAAAACGAAACCATGCGCCCACTGCTCGCTGGCTCTATGGCCAGTAGCGCGCTCGCCAAACTCTTTATTGACGTTTGTGGTGAGCAGCTCAACGAGCACGGTCAAAACCTGATCAAGGTGATGGCTGAAAACGGTCGTTTGGAAGTACTGCCTGCTGTGGCTCAGCTGTTCGCTGAGTACCGTTTGGAATGGGCCAAGGAAGTAGAAGCCGATGTGGTTTCCGCCACCGAGCTTTCCGACGCACAACAACAGCAGATTGGTGTTTCCCTAGAGAAACGTCTCGCACGCAAAGTTAAGCTGAATTGCAGCGTGGATGCCGGCCTGATCGCCGGTGTAATTATCAAGGCAGGGGACCTCGTTATCGATGGTTCTGTGAGCGGCAAACTGGCCCGCCTGTCTGATAAGCTGCAATCGTAATTGGGAGTTTGAGCATGCAACTGAATTCCACTGAAATCAGCGATCTGATTAAGCAGCGGATCGAGCAGTTCGACGTAGTCAGCGAAGCCCGTAACGAAGGTACTATCGTTGCGGTAAGCGATGGCATCATCCGCGTACACGGCCTGGCCGATGTAATGCAGGGTGAGATGATCGAACTGCCTGGCAACCGTTATGCAATCGCGTTGAACCTTGAGCGCGACTCTGTCGGTGCTGTAGTAATGGGTCCTTATGCCGATCTGGCTGAGGGCGTAAAAGTGAAAACCACTGGCCGTATTCTGGAAGTTCCAGTTGGCCGCGGTCTGCTGGGCCGTGTGGTAAACACGCTGGGTGAGCCAATCGACGGCAAGGGCCCCATCGACAACGATGGTTTTGCTCCTGTTGAAGTGATTGCTCCAGGTGTAATTGACCGTAAGTCAGTTTCTCAGCCAGTTCAGACTGGTTACAAAGCCGTTGACTCCATGATCCCAATCGGTCGTGGCCAGCGTGAGCTGATCATCGGTGACCGTCAGACTGGTAAAACTGCGATGGCTATCGACGCCATCATCAACCAGCGCGATTCTGGCATCAAGTGTGTGTACGTGGCTGTAGGCCAGAAGGCTTCTACCATCGCCAACGTAGTACGCAAGCTGGAAGAGCACGGTGCTCTGGCTAACACTGTTGTGGTTGTTGCTTCTGCTTCAGAAGCCGCTGCTCTGCAGTTCCTGGCGCCATACTCTGGTTGTACCATGGGTGAATACTTCCGTGACCGCGGTGAAGATGCCCTGATCGTATACGATGACCTGTCTAAGCAGGCTGTTGCTTACCGTCAGATCTCCCTGCTGCTGCGTCGTCCTCCAGGACGTGAAGCTTACCCAGGTGACGTATTCTATTTGCACTCTCGTCTGCTGGAACGTGCTTCCCGCGTGAACGAAGAGTACGTTGAGAAGTTCACCAAGGGCGCCGTGACTGGCAAGACCGGTTCTTTGACCGCTCTGCCTATCATCGAAACCCAAGCCGGTGACGTATCTGCGTTCGTACCGACCAACGTAATTTCGATTACCGACGGTCAGATCTTCCTGGAAACCAACCTGTTTAACTCTGGCCTGCGTCCAGCGGTTAACCCAGGTATTTCGGTATCCCGTGTAGGTGGTGCCGCCCAGACCAAGATCATTAAGAAACTGTCCGGTGGTATCCGTACCGCGCTGGCACAGTATCGTGAGCTTGCTGCGTTCTCTCAGTTTGCATCTGATCTTGACGATGCAACTCGTGCCCAGTTGGAGCACGGTGAGCGTGTTACCGAACTGATGAAGCAGAAGCAATATGCCCCAATGAGCGTAGCCGAACAGGCTGTGGTGATCTTCGCCGCAGAAAAAGGCTTCCTGAAGGGTATTGCTCTGAAGAAAGTTGGTGATTTCGAAGCCGCTCTGCTCGCTTTCATGAACGCCGAGCATGCCAACCTGATGAAGCTTATCAACGATACCGGCGACTATAACGCCGAAATCGAAGCTGAGCTGAAGGCTGGTCTCGACAAGTTCGTGGCAACCCAAACCTGGTAAAAATCGTCGAGGTGTCATAAGGCACCTCAGGTCCAGATTGGAGAGTAGAGATGGCCGGCGCAAAAGAGATTAAAACCAAGATCGCGAGTGTGAAGAACACTCAGAAGATCACTTCCGCCATGGAAATGGTGGCAGCCAGCAAAATGCGCAGAGCGCAGGACCGCATGACTGCCAGCCGTCCATATGCGGAAAGCATGCGTAAGGTGATCGGTCACGTTGCCCAGGGTTCTCTCGAATACAAACACCCCTATTTAGAGGTGAGAGAGGCCAAGCGCGTCGGCTACATTGTTGTAGCATCCGACCGCGGTCTTTGTGGTGGTCTGAACGTCAACCTGTTCAAAAAGGTTGTCTCAGACGTGAAGAACTGGAAAGCCCAGGGTGTTGAGGTAGAGTTCTGCCCCATCGGTGCCCGCAGTGTGCAGTTCTTCAAAGCTTTTGGCGGAAAGGTACAGGCCCACGCTTCAGGCCTCGGTGATGCTCCCAAGCTCGCCGACCTGATTGGTACTGTGCGCGTTATGCTGCAAGCTTACAATGAAGGCAAACTGGATCGTCTGTACGTGGTATTCAACAAGTTTGTGAACACCATGACCCAGACCCCCGTGATCGAGCAGCTGCTGCCTTTGCCTAAATCCGAAGATGATGAGATTGCTCATCACTGGGACTACATCTACGAGCAGGATCCGAAAGACCTTCTGGATACTCTGCTGGTGCGTTATGTGGAGTCTCAGGTGTACCAGGGTGTTGTGGAAAACATCGCGTCTGAACAGGCTGCCCGTATGGTGGCGATGAAGGCTGCGACTGACAACGCCGGTACGCTGATCGATGACCTGCAACTGGTATACAACAAGGCCCGTCAGGCTGCGATTACGCAGGAACTGTCGGAAATTGTTTCCGGTGCAGCAGCGGTTTAAGGCTTAGGTAACGAATACAAGTTTTAGAGGATTAATCATGAGCACAGGTACTGTTGTCCAAGTAATTGGCGCGGTTGTGGACGTAGAGTTTCCACAGCATGCCGTACCTCAGGTATATGACGCTCTGAAGATCACAGGTGAAGGTACCTGTAACGGCCTGGTGCTGGAAGTTCAGCAGCAGCTCGGTGGCGGTGTGGTTCGTACCATCGCCATGGGTTCTTCCGACGGTCTGCGTCGTGGTATCGAGGTTGAAAACACTGGTTCCGCTATTGCCGTTCCTGTTGGTAAGGCCACTCTGGGTCGTATCATGAACGTGCTGGGCGAGCCTGTGGATGAAGCGGGTCCTATCGGTGAAGAAGATCGTTATGTTATTCACCGTGCCGCTCCTTCCTATGAAGAGCAGTCAAACACAACTGAACTGCTGGAAACCGGTATCAAGGTAATCGACCTGGTATGTCCATTCGCTAAGGGTGGTAAAGTAGGTCTGTTCGGTGGTGCGGGCGTTGGTAAGACAGTTAACATGATGGAACTGATCAACAACATCGCCAAGGCCCACTCTGGTCTGTCAGTATTCGCCGGTGTAGGTGAGCGTACCCGTGAAGGTAACGACTTCTACTACGAAATGATGGAATCAGGCGTACTGGACAAGGTAGCCATGGTGTACGGTCAGATGAACGAGCCACCAGGAAACCGTCTGCGTGTGGCCCTGACCGGTCTGACCATGGCCGAGAAGTTCCGTGACGAGGGTAAAGACGTACTGTTGTTCGTAGACAACATCTACCGTTACACCCTGGCCGGTACCGAAGTATCAGCACTGCTGGGCCGTATGCCATCAGCCGTAGGTTATCAGCCTACTCTGGCTGAGGAGATGGGCGTTCTGCAGGAGCGTATTACTTCTACCAAGACTGGTTCTATTACCTCCGTTCAGGCGGTATACGTACCAGCGGACGACTTGACCGACCCAAGCCCAGCGACCACCTTCGCCCACTTGGATGCGACCGTGGTACTGTCTCGTCAAATCGCTTCTCTGGGTATCTACCCAGCGGTTGACCCACTGGATTCCACCTCTCGTCAGTTGGATCCACTGGTAGTTGGCCAGGAGCACTATGACGTGGCTAACGGCGTTCAAAACGTTCTGCAGCGCTACAAAGAGCTGAAAGACATCATCGCCATCCTGGGTATGGACGAACTGTCAGACGACGACAAGATGACAGTATCCCGCGCCCGTAAGATTGAGCGTTTCCTGTCTCAGCCTTTCCACGTAGCGGAAGTATTTACCGGTTCTCCTGGTAAGTACGTGCCTCTGAAAGACACTATCCGTGGCTTCAAGGGCATTCTGGAAGGTGAGTTCGACCACGTTCCAGAGCAAGCGTTCTACATGGTTGGCTCTGTCGACGAAGCCGTTGAGAAAGCCAACAAGAAGTAATTCGGGCCCTGCCTGAGTCTTAAATGGAGAACGCTATGGCCATGACAGTACATCTTGATATCGTAAGTGCAGAAACTCGCATTTTTTCCGGTCTGGTAGAACATCTGCAAGTGACCGGTGGCGAGGGTGAGCTGGGCATCATGCCTGGTCACGCCCCTCTGCTGACTTTTATCAAACCTGGCATGGTGCGCATCGTTAAGCAGCACGGTAAAGAAGAGGTCTTCTACCTGTCCGGCGGTTTGCTGGAAGTACAAGCCAATTCTGTGTCTGTGCTGGCTGATGTGGCTTTGCGTGCCAAAGACATTGATGAGCAGGCGGCTCTGGAAGCCAAACGTCGCGCCGAGGCCCATATGGCCGAAGCCGGTGCCGATTTCAACTATGCTGCGGCAGCTATTGAGCTGGCCAAGGCTGTAGCTCAGCTGCGTGTGGTTGAAACCATCAAGAAAAACATTGCCAGATAAGGTGAATGTGTCCCAAAAAAGGCGCCCTAGGGCGCCTTTTTTATTGGGCAAAAATAACCTGTCCTCTTCTGCACAGCGGTGAATTTTAGGCGGCCATCGGGTACACTTGCGCCAGATAAAAGATAAGGGACCTCCTATGTCACTCAATGTTGTCATTCTCGCCGCCGGAAAAGGCACCCGCATGCGCTCAGACCTGCCCAAGGTGCTGCACAGCGTCGCCCACAAACCCATGGTTCAGCACGTGATAGACACGGCACGCGAGCTCAATGCCGATAACATCAATCTGGTGTATGGCTATGGCGGCGAACTGCTTAAAGCCAAGCTGGGCGAGCAGCCGCTGAATTTTGTGCTGCAGGCCGAGCAGCTGGGTACCGGCCACGCGGTAGCACAGGCGATTGATCACATCAACGACGAGGATACAGTGCTGGTGCTCTACGGCGATGTGCCACTGACCCGCAAGGAAACCTTGGAAGCCCTGCTGGCTGCCCGCCAACCCGATGGCGTCGCCGTGCTGACGGTGCATCTGGATAACCCCACCGGCTATGGCCGCATGGTGCGTGAGGGCGGAAAAGTTGTTGGCATCGTCGAGCAGAAGGATGCCAGTCCGGAGCAGCTCAAGATTAATGAAATCAACAGCGGCATCATGGCGCTGCCGGGCAAGCGCCTCAAAGCCTGGCTTGGTCGCCTCGAGAACAACAACGCCCAGGGCGAGTTTTACCTCACCGACGTGATTGCCATGGCCCACGCCGATGGTGTGGCCATTGATACCGCCCATCCCGCCAATCCCATCGAGACCGAAGGCGCCAACAACCGGGTGCAGCTGGCGGCACTGGAGCGAGCTTATCAGGCGCGCCGTGCCGAAGAGCTGATGCTTGCAGGCGCCAACCTGCGCGACCCTGCCCGTATCGATATTCGCGGTGACGTGACTGTGGGCATGGACGTGATGATTGATGTGAACGTGATTTTTGAAGGTACGGTCAAGCTTGGTAATAACGTTACCATCGGTGCCGGTGCGATCCTGATTGACTGCGACATTGCCGACAACGCCGACATTAAACCTTACAGCATTATTGAAGGTGCCAAACTGGGCGATAGCGCCAGTGCCGGCCCCTTCGCCCGTCTGCGCCCCGGCGCCGAGCTGCACAAAGATGCCCACATTGGCAACTTTGTCGAAATGAAGAAAGCCGTGCTCGGTGAAGGCTCCAAGGCCGGGCATCTGGCATACCTCGGCGATGCCGAAATAGGCAAAGGCGTGAACATAGGTGCCGGTACCATCACCTGTAACTACGATGGCGCCAACAAACACCTCACCGTAATTGAAGACAATGTCTTTGTTGGCAGCGATACCCAACTGGTGGCGCCAGTGGTAATCCGTAAAGGTGCGACCCTGGGCGCCGGCTCTACCGTGACCCACGAAGTGGGTGAAAACGAGCTGGTGATCACCCGGGTGAAGCAGCGCCATATTCAGGGTTGGCAACGTCCGGTGAAAAAGCCCAAGTAATCGACTTCTTATTGAAAAGCGGCGCATTTGCGCCGCTTTTTTGTTTTCACACCAATGCTTTTGTGAGTGCCATCACCAGCAATTGTAAATTACCGTAAAGAAAAGCAAATGCTAATCATTATCAATTATAGTGCTGCCGTTTTCGTCATACTTTTAACAGAGTTGGTAAAGAGGTAGGCATGTCACTCAAATTCTCCACCCTGAGCCTGGCCGTCGTGGCCGCGCTGCAATCCCCGCTGGCACTGGCCGATGACGCATCCCATGGCGACATGGAGCGAATTGAGGTTAGAGGCCGAAGCTTTAACGAATACAAGGTCGGTGCTGCCAATGGTGCCATGCGTGGCGATATGTCGTTGCTGGAGACGCCACAGTCGGTGAACGTCATCCCGGATTTCGTGACCGATGAACAGCTCGCCACCAACCTGGCTGAAGTGTTGGTGAACGATTCTTCCATCACAGCGGGAACCCAGCGCTGGAACCGTCAGGTGTTTTCACTGCGAGGGTTTGAGCTGGACTCAGGCTCTGGTTATCTGGCCAACGGTCATCAGTTGTTTGCCCACTATGTGCTGCCAATAGAAATCTTAAGTCAGGTGGAAGTGCTCAAGGGGCCTTCTTCGATGCTCTATGGTCAGTCTGGTCCCGGTGGTCTGGTCAACATGGTCACCAAGAAGCCGACTTTTGATCGCCTGTTCGAACTGGGCTTTGATACCGATGAAGAAGGCTCGACCCGTTTCCAGCTGGATGCCGGTGGTGCGCTGACGGATTCCCTGCGTTACCGGGCAGTGGCCGTTAAACAAGACACAGAGTACTGGCGCAGCTATTCACCTCTGGCTGGTGAGTCGGCAGAGCAGCAGGAGCGAGACCGCTGGTTGGGCTTTATCGCCCTGGACTATGATATTTCAGACAACGTGCTGTTGTCGGTACGTTATGACAGGACTGAAGATAAAGCCGGTATCGATGTAGGGGGCTGGCTCGACAAAGATGGGCATCTTATCGGCAGCCGAGAGCAAATCTGGGATATGCCCTGGGCTTTTACCGACAACAGCATTACTAATCTGGGTGCTGATCTGGCCTGGCAGTTAAGTGACAACTGGAAGCTGAAGGTTGGTTACAACGACCAGCAGTTCAATCGGCAGCGCTTTGATTCGGCCCCGCGTTACAATACCGACGCCATGAGTACTGGCTACCAGATAAGCCCCTTCGACCGGTTCGACGACTGGAGCCACAAGACGGCTTATGTGGACTTAAATGGTGAGTTTGAGCTGGCGGGGATGGAGCACAAGCTACTGATTGGCGCAAACAAGCTCGATTATGGCTATGCCCAATTAAGAACCTCCGGTGCGCGGCAAAATGTCATGCCCGGTGTTGCGCTGCCCCGTCCCGACATTTCCTACAAGGATGACACCAGTTGGTCCACCAGTGGTTATGAGTTCTACGGTGTCTATCTGCAAGACCTTATCAGTATCAACGACCGGTGGAAGGTATTGGCCGGTGTACGTTTCGATGAGCAAAAGGAAGACTCCGGCAACGATAATGCCGTATCACCCAAATTTGGCCTGATCTGGCAGCCGCAGCAGGACTTGAGCCTGTACGCCAACTACTCCAGGAGTTTTGTCCCTCAGGGGAAGATCAATGATGAAAACGACCTGAGTAATGACATGGAGCTGGATCCTGAATTTGGTACCCAATATGAACTGGGTGCCAAATGGGAGCTGATGAATGGCGGCCTGCTGCTGACCGGTGCCCTGTTTGATATCGAAATCGATAACCGCATTGTGGTGCATACCCTGGACGTGCCAGTGGGCGATATTACCAAGGTCACCCGTCAGGATGGTATTCAGCATCATAAAGGGATGGAGCTGGGTGCCCAGGGACAGGTCAGCGACAGCCTGTTTTTGACCGCATCCATGATGTATTTGGATGCTGAGTACAAAACCGCCGACAGCCTGAATGGTAAGACGCCAATCGATGCCCCCGAGTGGTCAGCTAATATCTGGAGCCGCTACGAAGTAACGGATAACTTTGCAGTTAACCTAGGCGCTGTTTATGTGGGTGAACGTTTTGCCGATACCCCAAATAGCATCAGCAAAGATGGTTATGTGCGTTTTGATATGGGCGCGGCTTATACCTTCGATATTGGCGGCAGTGAAATCGGCATTCGTGCCAACGTACGCAACCTGTTCGATACCGAGTATCTGGACGGCGGTAACTACCAGATGGTCACCCTGGGACAGGGACGCCACTTCAGCCTGGCATTGAACGCCAAGTTCTAATTTTTCCCGGGCATCCAACCCAAACATCAAAGGCAGCCACCAGGCTGCCTTTTGTTTTCCTGCTCTAAATTTCGCTCTTGGTTATTTTGTTTCGTTTTAATATAATCTATCTTTCGATTCGAAAGTTAAGTTGAAAGTAACGGATGACCAAACGCAATACTCAGCAGCGCCGCCGCAGCATTATCGAACTTCTGAATGCTCAGGGTGAGGTGAATGTGGACCAATTGGCGAGCGAGTTTGCCACCTCTGAGGTGACTATTCGCAAAGACCTGGCCGAGCTTGAGAAAGCGGGACTGCTGTTTCGCCGTTATGGTGGCGCTGTGCCCTTGCCCCAGGAGCTGAATGCCCAGGCAGTGGCCATCTCCCCGGTGAAGCTTGCCATAGCCAAAGAGGCAGCCAAACTCATCCGCGACCATAACCGCATCATCATCGACTATGGCAGCACGACCCTGGGGCTTATCCCCGAGCTTGCCCATCGTCGCGGCTTGGTGGTGATGACCAATTCGCTGCAGCTCGCCAATGCCATTCACGAACTGGAGCAGGAGCCCACACTTTTGATGACCGGTGGCACCTGGGATCCGCATTCAGAGAGCTTTCAGGGGCTGGTGGCCGAGCAGGTGCTGCGCTCTTACGATTTCGATCAACTCTTTATCGGTGCCGATGGCATAGACCTCAGCCGCGGCACCACCACCTTCAACGAACTCGTTGGCCTGTCACGTGTGATGGCCGAAGTATCGCGGGAGGTAATTGTCATGCTGGAGTCCGACAAGATAGGCCGACGCATTCCCAATCTCGAGCTGCCCTGGAGTCAGGTCAGCGCAGTGGTCACAGATAACAGATTGCCCAAAGAGGCAGTGACCATCATAGAGGCCCATGGGGTGAAGGTGTATCTGGCGGATGTTCAGTAGTTAGTTTTTACAGACCTTACGGAAATACAAGCATGTGTGGAATCGTTGGCGCCGTGGCGCAAAGGGACGTGGCCGAAATTTTGCTCGAGGGCCTGCGTCGTCTGGAATATCGTGGTTATGACTCTGCCGGTATGGCGGTGATTCAGAATGCCGAAATGAACCGTACCCGTCGGGTGGGGAAAGTGCAGGAGCTGGCCGACGCACTGGCCGAAGCTCCTCTTACCGGTGGCACAGGTATTGCCCACACCCGCTGGGCGACCCACGGTGAGCCCAGTGAGCGTAACGCGCACCCGCACCAGTCCGAGGGTGATATCGCCGTGGTGCACAACGGCATTATCGAAAACCATGCCAAGCTGCGTGAACGCTTAAAGGGCCTGGGGTATCAGTTCAACTCAGATACAGACACCGAAGTAATTTGCCACCTGGTACACCATGAGCTGAAAAGTGCTGATACCTTGCTGGCTGCCGTACAAGCCACGGTTAAGCAGCTCGAAGGCGCCTATGGCACTGTGGTTATCGACCGCCGCGACGCCGAGCGTATGGTAGTGGCCCGCAGTGGCAGCCCGCTGGTGATAGGTTTTGGTCTGGGTGAAAACTTTGTAGCCTCAGATCAACTGGCGCTGTTGCCTGTGACCCGTACTTTCGCCTTCCTAGAAGAAGGTGATGTGGCCGAAGTGACTCGTCGTAACGTGCGCATCTTCGATGTGGATGGCAATGAGGTTGAGCGTGAAGCCAAAGAATCGGAAGTAACCCACGATGCCGGCGACAAGGGCGAATACCGCCACTATATGCTCAAGGAAATCTACGAGCAGCCACGTGCCCTGGCCCGTACCCTGGAAGGCCGCATCGCCAACATGCAGGTGCTGGACAGCGCCTTTGGCGACAAAGCTGCCGACCTTTTGAAAGACATCAAACACGTGCAGATCATCGCCTGTGGTACCAGCTACCACGCGGGCATGACCGCCCGCTATTGGCTGGAACAATGGGCCGGCGTGTCCTGTAACGTGGAAATCGCGTCAGAATTCCGCTATCGCAAGTCGCACCTGTTCCCAAACAGCCTGCTGGTGACCATCTCCCAGTCCGGTGAGACCGCCGATACCCTGGCCGCGCTGCGTTTGGCGAAGGAAATGGGCTATCAGGCCACCCTGACCATCTGTAATGCGCCGGGCTCGTCGCTGGTACGCGAATCTGACATGGCCTACATGATGAAAGCCGGCGCCGAAATCGGTGTGGCCTCCACCAAGGCCTTTACCGTGCAACTGGCAGGCCTGTTGATGTTGACCGCCGTGATTGGTCGCAACAACGGCATGTCTGCCGAGCTGCAATCCTCCTTGACCCAAAGCCTGCAATCACTGCCGGCCAAGGTTGAGCAGGCACTGGGCCTGGACGATGCCATTGCTTCACTGGCCGAAGATTTTGCCGACAAGCATCATGCGCTGTTCCTCGGCCGTGGCGATCAGTACCCCATCGCCATGGAAGGAGCACTCAAGCTCAAGGAAATCTCCTACATCCACGCCGAGGCTTATGCGTCTGGCGAGCTCAAACACGGCCCGCTGGCGCTGATTGATGCCGATATGCCGGTGATTGTGGTCGCGCCCAACAACGAGCTGCTGGAAAAATTAAAATCCAACGTGGAAGAGGTGCGTGCCCGTGGCGGCCTGATGTATGTGTTTGCCGACAAGGACGCCGAGTTTGCGTCGGACGACACCATGAAGGTGATCCCCGTGCCTCACTGTGATGAGTTTATGGCACCGCTCATCTATACCATTCCGCTGCAGCTGCTGTCGTATCACGTGGCCCTGATTAAAGGCACTGACGTCGACCAGCCACGTAACCTGGCCAAGTCAGTTACCGTGGAGTAATCACGCTATCTGTTGAGTTAAGCCTCCCCCCCGGGGAGGCTTTTTTATGACATTGATTTGTCTTTTACCAGGGGATTTAACTTTTACTTAACCTTTGCACTCTGCTGACGTTGCTTTACATCGGGCTTCATACACTGACTGGTGTGTTCCTTATGAGAAGGTAGAGACGATGAATCGCACGGTATTAACTGCGTTGGCGATAGTGCCAATTATCATGCTTGCTGGCTGTACCCATCATCATGGGATCCCCTCAAAAAGTGGGCGTCAAGGCGCGCTGCAAATTCACGGCACTGATGCCGAGCACCATTCGGCCCAAATCCTGATTTTAAATGCCCGCCCTCATCCAAAAGAGTTTTGCCGTCAGCATGGTAATCACTGGCATTGTGCGAGGTAATGATGATGAAACCAAACAAGTTTGTGGCACTGACATGGATGATTATCGCCTCTGGCTGCGGTGGCAGCGACGGCAGTGGTGGGGAGCCTGAACAACCTGCGTTGGCGCTTAAGCCAGCCACACCCACCTTCAGTCTTAAGCCCGACGCCATCATCTCTGAACCATACGCCCATATCGAATTCAGTTCCGATTTGGCTTCGTCCTATGAGTGCCAGCTGGATAGCGGCGATGAGAGTGGCGATATTCAGGAATGTGTCAGCCCACAGTTGTTGATGCCGCTGACGGCAGACAGTCATCGCTTGAAAGTATGGGCGGTGGCAGACAGTCGCGCTCGCAGTGATCCGGCGGAGCTGTCGTGGCAGGTAGCCAGCGTCTTTGGGACGGACGGGAATGTCCATACTGATCTCATCAACACCCCTGTTATGCCCTCGAAGGCTGATCCGGCAAGCTGGCGTGGCATCTTCAGGATTAACTGTGACTTTGCTCATTCCAGTTACCACGATCCCATCGTTTATCCAGGACAGGCCAATGCGGCACATTTACACCGTTTTTATGGCAATACCCTGGTTGATGAAACAACTGATATCGACTCCTTGTTTACTAAAGGTGAATCCAGCTGCCAGGGAAATACCTTAAACCGATCGGCGTATTGGGTGCCTGCATTATTGGCACCCGAATATAATCCGGCGACCGGTGAAGCTCTTTATGATGAACAGGGTGACCTGCGTTGGCGTGTCGTACCCGCTGTAGTGGGAAATGATGATGAAGCCCACGAAATCTTCTATTACTCCGCTGGGGTGGACGATGTAGACGCAATTCAGTCTATTCCTGTGGGGATGAAGATCATTGCCGGAAATGCCAAAGCCGGCCCTGGCCAGCAGCAGGATACCGGTATTGTGCGCTGGCACTGCCAATCATGGGAATCTTCTGATGCCGATAATCCACGTTGGAGCAGCGCAATTCCTGAATGTGTTGCCCCCGACAGGCTGCGGATGGATGTATTCTTCCCCAGTTGCTGGAATGGCACAGATTTGGATTCTGCCGACCATCAAAGTC
Organism: Shewanella amazonensis SB2B; assembly: GCF_000015245.1. NCBI lineage: Bacteria > Pseudomonadati > Pseudomonadota > Gammaproteobacteria > Alteromonadales > Shewanellaceae > Shewanella > Shewanella amazonensis. The sequence continues at coordinate 4,286,245 of NC_008700.1, read as the reverse complement.
ACTTGGCCTACCCACAGCTGGGCAGTGGCACTCAGGGGATGATTTGTCCTGCAACTCATCCCGTGCCCATTATCAGAGTGAGTTTTCACTATGCATTCGGGGTGACGCCGGATGTGTATGAGCCTCAATCCAAAAGTAGCCGTGGCTGGCGTTTGGCGTCTGACATGTATGAGGTGACGCTGGACTCGCACGGAGGTATGTCGCTGCATGCGGACTGGATGAATGCCTGGCATCCGGAGGTACTGCAAACGGTGCTGGACGTATGTATTCGTGAGGGCTTGGATTGCCATGATGGTAATCTGGCCAATGGATTTCGCCTCACAGGAACCCGGCCAGGTAGTCAGACTGAGCCTCCGGTCATCAATATGGGGATGGGCAATTAGAGATAGTGCGAGGAGAACCTGAGCTGAGTGCTACTAGCCTTAGAGGTCAGGCGAGTAGTTGTGGTAGCTGCTTTTTTGCCTCTATGCGCTTCCAGACTTTTTCATGGAAGTAGAACACCACGGTATTTATGGTTGGCTCAATCAGGGCGACAGCGCCCCCGATAAGCAGGCTGCCGGTGAGTAAATACGTGATGCTGAAGGCCACACCAAAGTGCAGCACGGCAAAGGTCATGGTCTTTAACATGGTGGAATCCCCAATTGATTACTTTTCATAAATGATAATAGTTATCACTTACGTGTAAAGTAGAATTGTTCAATTGAGGTAAACGAGGCAGCCGATTAAGACAAAAGACGCAGATTTTGCTGCGTCTTTTGCTGGTGGCCTCAGGAATTAGTAGTGCCAGGGGAAATGGCTGTAATCCTGATCCCGTTTCTCCAAAAAGGCATCACGGCCTTCACGTGCTTCATCTGTACCATAGGCAAGGCGGGTGGCCTCTCCGGCAAACAGTTGCTGACCAACCAGGCCGTCATCTGGCAGGTTGAAGCCGTATTTGAGCATGCGCATGGCGGTGGGAGATTTGGAATTGATCTCTTTGGCCCAGCGTAATGCTTCGGTTTCCAGCTCGGCATGGGGAATACTGCGATTGACCATGCCCATGGCGACCGCTTCATCGGCACTGTAGTTAAAGCCGAGGAAGAAGATTTCCCGGGCGCGTTTTTGCCCCACCATCTTGGCGAGATAGGCACTGCCGTAACCAGAGTCAAAGCTGGCCACATCCGGGTCGGTTTGTTTAAATACCGCGTGTTCCTTTGAGGCCAGAGTCAGGTCACACACCACATGCAGGCTATGACCTCCCCCCACGGCCCAGCCGGGGACAACGGCAATCACCACCTTGGGCATAAAGCGGATAAGTCGCTGCACTTCCAGAATGTGCAACCTGCCCATGCGGGCCACATCGGCCTTGCCTGCTTCTTCGCCTTCGTATTTGTAGCCGTCTTTACCACGAATACGCTGGTCGCCACCGGAGGAAAACGAATATTGGCCTTTGGCAGAGGGGCCGTTGCCGGTCAGCAGCACACAGCCAACGTCTGACCATTGGCGGGCGTGGTCAAGGGCGGTGTAGAGTTCATCAACGGTTTTGGGGCGAAAGGCGTTGAGGCAGTCAGGACGGTTAAATGCGATACGTACCGTGCCCTGATCCTTGGCCCTGTGGTAGGTGATGTCGTCGAATGCAAAACCTGGTACTTCTGTCCAGAGATCTGGATCAAAGTTATCAGAAACTTTTTTGGTCATGACTGAGCCTGCCTATGTTCAGATTAGTTGCCACAGGCTAGGCTCAAGTTGATTTAGGGTCAATGCTTTAAGGTAAAAGCCATGGGGTGGCCGACAAAAGCATTAAAGATTGTCGCAAATAAACAGCAGGTTTTCTTTGTCAAAAACCGGATGGCTCACGCCACTTTTTTCACAGTAGCTTTCTTTAAAATCCATCACGCTGTTTTTATCGGTTAGAACAGCATCAAATTCTGAAAGCTCCGCTGCTGTGAGTCGCTGGCCTATTTCTGCCTTGAGTTTCTGCAACCTACCGTCAACACGAATGATTTGTGTGCCGGTTAAAGAATCGAGCTTTCGCTCAATCTTCTTAAGCACCATCTGAGTTTCAGCGATAGGTTCGTCCAGTTTGTCGGTTTCGGTATAGAGGTAATACAAACCGCCGGCGATCAATGCCAAGATTATCCAGCCTCTCATCTTTTGGTCCAATCGAGTGAATGTACTTTAGTAATAAGGCTATAATAAGCCACTTTTCGAGCAACATTAAAGCGGTAAAAGGTTGTCAGATGAACGCAGATTCGAATAAAAAGGACTACTCGAAAGCCGAGCGGATTAAAATCCACCAACCAGATGCCAGCAAGGCAGACAGATTTAACCCCCGTAACCGAATTTATGTCCGTGCCGTTGATGGTTTATGGAGTAAAGTACGTCGCCGCATGGGCTGGGTGGCAATGTTGTTCTTCCTGTTATTGCCATGGCTCCCATGGGGTGATAGGCAAGCAGTGTGGTTTAACCTGGCAGAACAAAAGTTTCATGTTTTTGGCCTGACAATTTGGCCCCAGGATCTGACCCTGCTGGCAGCACTCTTCATGATTGCGGCCTTTGCACTGTTTTTTGTGACCACGTACCTTGGGCGCGTTTGGTGTGGCTATACCTGCCCACAAACCGTCTGGACCTTTATCTTTATCTGGTTTGAAGAAAAACTCGAAGGTCCCCGCAATAAGCGCATCAAGATGGACCAAATGCCATGGGACTTTGATAAGGTCTGGCGCAAAACGGCCAAGCACGGTGCCTGGTTGCTGATCTCTTTCCTTACAGCAACAACTTTTGTTTCCTATTTTGTGCCCACCCGTGAGCTTTACCTGGATGTGCTCACCCTGAATGCCAGCGGTGGGATTTACTTCTGGGTGGTGTTCTTTACCTTCGCTACGTATGGCAATGCCGGTTGGATGCGGGAAATCATGTGTATCCACATGTGCCCCTATGCCCGCTTCCAGGCAGCCATGTTCGATAAGAACACTTATATAGTGGGTTATGATGCCGCACGCGGTGAAACCCGTGGCCCACGGTCACGTAAAGCAGACCCCAAAGAAATGGGACTGGGTGACTGTATCGACTGCGACCTCTGTGTGCAGGTATGCCCAACCGGTATCGATATCCGCAATGGTCTGCAATATGAGTGCATCAACTGTGGTGCCTGTATCGATGCCTGTGACCAGACCATGGACCGCATGGGTTATGCCAAGGGCCTTATCAGCTACACCACCGAAAACATGCTGGAAGGTAAGAAGGAGAAAGTACTCAGGCCCAAGCTGGTGGGTTATGGTGTGGTGCTGACGACGATGATTTTGGTATTCGTTGGTCTCGCGGCGACTATCTCACCGCTGCGCATCGACGTAATCCGTGACCGTAACGCCCTTTACCGTGAAGACAGCCGTGGCCTGATTGAGAACACCTTTACTTTGAAGATCCTCAACAAGACTGAAGCCGACCACGTATATAGCCTCTCGGTAGAAGATCTGCCCAACTACCGCTGGATTGGTGATAAGACTGTTACGGTCAAAGCGGGAGAGGTGTTAACGCTTCCCGTCAGCGTGGCAGTAGATCCTGTTGAACTGAAACGCCCTATCACCAAAATCAATATTCGTGTGGTGGCGGAAGACATGCCACAAGTCGAAGCCGTGCAGGAAACACGTTTCTTCGGGCCGTAAAACAGCTTGGCTCTCGCCAGCAGTAAGCAATAATGCAGTAAAAAAGGGGCGAAATGCCCCTTTTTTATTCGTTTAGCTCGCAAAATGAACGAACGCGATAA
>NC_008700.1:4012500-4280000 GCF_000015245.1 Shewanella amazonensis SB2B | reverse complement strand
CCCGTACACGACAACTAACCAAAGATGAAATCGAGTAAGGCGGCACACGTGATATGTTGTCTGAATATGGGGGGACCATCCTCCAAGGCTAAATACTCCTGACTGACCGATAGTGAACCAGTACCGTGAGGGAAAGGCGAAAAGAACCCCTGTGAGGGGAGTGAAATAGAACCTGAAACCGTATACGTACAAGCAGTGGGAGCGGTTCTTGAGACCGTGACTGCGTACCTTTTGTATAATGGGTCAGCGACTTACGTTTTGTAGCGAGGTTAAGCGAATAGCGGAGCCGTAGGGAAACCGAGTGTTAACTGCGCGTTTAGTTGCAAGGCGTAGACCCGAAACCCGGTGATCTAGCCATGGGCAGGTTGAAGGTTGAGTAACATCAACTGGAGGACCGAACCGACTAATGTTGAAAAATTAGCGGATGACTTGTGGCTGGGGGTGAAAGGCCAATCAAACCGGGAGATATCTGGTTCTCCTCGAAAGCTATTTAGGTAGCGCCTCGGACGAACACCTTTGGGGGTAGAGCACTGTTAAGGCTAGGGGGTCATCCCGACTTACCAACCCTTTGCAAACTCCGAATACCAAAGAGTGCTATCCGGGAGACAGACGGCGGGTGCTAACGTCCGTCGTCAAAAGGGAAACAACCCAGACCGTCAGCTAAGGTCCCAAAGTAATTGCTAAGTGGGAAACGATGTGGGAAGGCTTAGACAGCTAGGATGTTGGCTTAGAAGCAGCCATCATTTAAAGAAAGCGTAATAGCTCACTAGTCGAGTCGGCCTGCGCGGAAGATGTAACGGGGCTAAGCAATTCACCGAAGCTACGGGTGTGCACGATAACGTGTACGCGGTAGAGGAGCGTTCTGTAAGCCGTTGAAGGTGAAGGGGTAACCCACACTGGAGGTATCAGAAGTGCGAATGCTGACATGAGTAACGATAAAGGGGGTGAAAAACCCCCTCGCCGAAAGACCAAGGGTTCCTGTCCAACGTTAATCGGGGCAGGGTGAGTCGACCCCTAAGGCGAGGCCGAAAGGCGTAGTCGATGGGAAACGGGTTAATATTCCCGTACTTCTGCTAACTGCGATGGAGAGACGGAGAAGGCTAGGCCAGCACGGCGTTGGTTGTCCGTGTTTAAGGTGGTAGGTAGTGTGCTTAGGCAAATCCGGGCACACATATACCGAGAGCTGATGACGAGTCACTACGGTGACGAAGTGGTTGATGCCATGCTTCCAGGAAAATCTTCTAAGCTTCAGGTTAGCAGGAATCGTACCCCAAACCGACACAGGTGGTCGGGTAGAGAATACCAAGGCGCTTGAGAGAACTCGGCTGAAGGAACTAGGCAAAATGGTACCGTAACTTCGGGAGAAGGTACGCTGCTGTTGGTGACGGGACTTGCTCCCTGAGCTGACGGCAGTCGCAGATACCAGGTGGCTGCAACTGTTTATCAAAAACACAGCACTGTGCAAACTCGCAAGAGGAAGTATACGGTGTGACGCCTGCCCGGTGCCGGAAGGTTAATTGATTGGGTTATCGCAAGAGAAGCTCATGATCGAAGCCCCGGTAAACGGCGGCCGTAACTATAACGGTCCTAAGGTAGCGAAATTCCTTGTCGGGTAAGTTCCGACCTGCACGAATGGCGTAATGATGGCCACGCTGTCTCCAGCCGAGACTCAGTGAAGTTGAAATTGCGGTGAAGATGCCGTATACCCGCGGCTAGACGGAAAGACCCCGTGAACCTTTACTATAGCTTGGCACTGAACATTGACCCTACATGTGTAGGATAGGTGGGAGACTTTGAAGCGGGAACGCCAGTTCTCGTGGAGTCAACCTTGAAATACCACCCTTGTAGTGTTGATGTTCTAACCTCGGTCCATGAATCTGGACTAGGGACAGTGCCTGGTGGGTAGTTTGACTGGGGCGGTCTCCTCCCAAAGAGTAACGGAGGAGCACGAAGGTTGGCTAAACACGGTCGGACATCGTGTGGTTAGTGTAATGGCACAAGCCAGCTTAACTGCGAGACAGACACGTCGAGCAGGTACGAAAGTAGGTCATAGTGATCCGGTGGTTCTGCATGGAAGGGCCATCGCTCAACGGATAAAAGGTACTCCGGGGATAACAGGCTGATACCGCCCAAGAGTTCATATCGACGGCGGTGTTTGGCACCTCGATGTCGGCTCATCACATCCTGGGGCTGAAGTCGGTCCCAAGGGTATGGCTGTTCGCCATTTAAAGTGGTACGCGAGCTGGGTTCAGAACGTCGTGAGACAGTTCGGTCCCTATCTGCCGTGGGCGTTGGAAGATTGAGGGGGGTTGCTCCTAGTACGAGAGGACCGGAGTGAACGAACCGCTGGTGTTCGGGTTGTCATGCCAATGGCATTGCCCGGTAGCTACGTTCGGAATCGATAACCGCTGAAAGCATCTAAGCGGGAAGCGAGCCCCAAGATGAGTCTTCCCTTGGACCTTGAGTCCACTGAAGAGCCGTCCGAGACCAGGACGTTGATAGGCAGGGTGTGTAAGCGTTGTGAGGCGTTGAGCTAACCTGTACTAATGACTCGTGCGGCTTAACCATACAACCCAGATGGGTTTCAGATGGTAGTAGATAGTCTTGAAGAGACCAGACTTGATTGAAGTGATAACTCAAGCTCGATAGAGCATCAGCTTTCTAAATTACCTGGTTCAGAATTGTATCAAGTACATCCATGTACTTGACCCTAACGGGCGCACTGAAGTGCGTGAAATTTTGTTCCGGACAAAATTTTGCTTGGTGACAATAGCGCTCTGGTCCCACCTGATCCCATTCCGAACTCAGTAGTGAAACGGAGCAGCGCCGATGGTAGTGTGGGGTCTCCCCATGTGAGAGTAGGTCATTGCCAAGCGCCTAATTTGGGCCTAGCCCAAAGGAGCGGTAGTTCAGTTGGTTAGAATACCGGCCTGTCACGCCGGGGGTCGCGGGTTCGAGTCCCGTCCGCTCCGCCAACTTAAGTGAAAAGCCTCATCTTCGGATGGGGCTTTTTGCTATTTGTTATCCGTGACCGAGTCCTGCGCACTTTGGGTCTCGGGCCAGCCTGCTGGACCTGCGGTTCCGTCCAACGGCGCCCTTGCTTAACAGCCAGGTTCGGCAAAATATATCCTTATACAAGAGCCAGTTCGGCCATCCTTGCCTCTCGTTCGCAAGCTATGGCTTTCGCCAAGCTCACCATGCCGCTCGCTCATGAGCTCATCGCTGCGCTATATTTCACCCGCCAATTAAAGACGAAAGCCACTGCATGCTCTTGAAAATAAGACTGCTTAATTTTCACACCTTTCTATTTCCCGGTAACGATCCCTTACAGCCCCCCTGTTTGTCTGATTTTGCTATCTGTCATCCGTCGGGTTCGTTTTGAATGTTACACTCGGCTTTTATTGAGTATTTGTCGGGATAAGACAGTGGATCAGGAATACAGAAACGAACTGGTGAATTGGCTGACTTCGATGGGGCTGCGGCCAGAGGACTCGCAGGGGATCTCTATGATCGCCATGTTGGGTGTCTCTTTCGTCATCGCTGCAGTTGCTTATCTTATAGTTCGCCGTGGTGTGGTGAAGGCCATGAACCTGGTCATCCAGCGTTCCAGTGTGACTTGGGACGATGTGTTTATGAAGTACAAGGTACTGGAAAAGCTGTCCATGCTGGTACCTGCCATGGTGCTCGATTTGTTGCTGCCCATCGTGCTGGCTGAGCACAAACTGGCTGCGAATCTGGCCGACCGTCTTATTAATGTCGCCTTGGTAATATTGCTTATCAGAGCTATTTATTCGGCGTTGGACGCTGTGAATGAAATTGCGGAAATCCGTGATATCAGTCGCCGCTTACCGGTAAAAAGTGTTGTGCAGCTGATTAAGCTTTTCCTGTTCTTTGTTGGGGTGATTATCGGCATCTCGGTGCTGGCCGATCAGTCACCGGTCATCTTCCTTTCCGGTTTGGGTGTGGCGACTGGTTTGGTGATGTTGGTGTTCAAGGACACCATCCTGGGCTTTGTGGCGGGTATACAGCTTGCCGCCAACCGTATGGTGAGCAAGGGTGACTGGATCCAGATGGACAAGTACGGTGCCGACGGTGCCGTGGAGGAAGTATCACTCACCACGGTAAAGGTGCGTAACTGGGACAATACCCTGACCATGATCCCGGCCTATGCTCTGGTCTCCGATGCCTTCCGTAACTGGCGTGGCATGTCTGAGTCGGGTGGCCGTCGTATTAAGCGGGCGCTGAATATCGACATCAACAGCATACGTTTTCTGACTGAAGAAGACAGGGTACGACTGTCGCGCATCAATTACCTGAAAGACTACCTGCCCCGTAAGATAATTGAGGTGACGGAAGCCAATGCCGGCATTGCCGATATCGATGTACCTGTAAACGGCAGGCGTCTCACCAATGTGGGGACCTTTCGTGCTTATTTGACTGAATATCTGCGTCATCACGACAAGGTGCACAAGGATATGACTTTGATGGTGCGTCAGCTTGCGCCCACCACTGAAGGTCTGCCGCTGGAGCTTTATATTTTTACCAACGACACCCGTTGGGTGGTTTACGAGGGGATCCAGGCAGACATTTTTGACCACATCTTTGCGATTCTGCCGGAATTTGGTTTGACGGCATTCCAAAATCCCACCGGGGAAGATATTCGCAGTTTACGGCCGGTTAATTCTTGATAGCCAGAAGGGCAGCGAGGCTGACAAAGACGCCGCCACTGGTTCTGTCGAACCAATGCAGACGATTGCTGGCACTGAGTTTGGGTGCCAGCAAACTGGCCAGGCTGGCGTAAATCATCACAAAACTGAAGTCCACTATCGCCCAACTACTGGCCAGTATCGCCAGCTGTGCCCCCTGAGGGGCACTCACATCGATAAACTGCGGAAACAGTGCTGCGAAAAACAGCAAGTCTTTGGGATTGCTTATTCCCACCAGAAACGCCTGCTGAAACAGATCCCTTCTCCGTCCCTTTCCTTTTGGCGACTCAAGCTTGAAATCGCTTGGTTGTGGCTTGGTCAGCAGCAGTCTCATCCCCAGATACAAAAGGTAAGCGGCACCACACCATTTTAGCAGCACAAAACCGTATTCGGTCGCGGCCAGCAGCGCACCGAGGCCAGCTGCTGACGCCAGCATTAAACACAGAGCTGCCAGCACGCTGCCCAGAGCTGTGGCGAGTGAGCGCCTTTTACCAAAGTGCATGCCGTGGGACATGGACAGCATAGCCATGGGGCCCGGGGAAATGGCAATCAAGAGAATGGCGGCAAGGTAGAGTAGAAAGGTATCCAGACTCATGGAATTGTATACAAAAATACGATTGGCCGAACTATAGCCAGTTCGGCCACCGCAGGCAAAGGCTATTTGCCGCTTTTGTCTTTTTCCTAGGGTACATAATCCGGAATGTGTTTGGGAAAGCGTCCCTTGATGCCGCGATAAAACGCGATGATGGCATCCATATCGGCCTGCATATCGCCTGTGGTGGCTCTCGCCGGGCCCAACACTACCTTTCGCTCGGCAAAATCCAGCCCCACGGTGACGATAGGCACATTGGCCTTGACCGCAATATGATAAAAGCCTGTCTTCCAGCGGGTAACCTTACTGCGGGTACCCTCAGGTGCCAGCGCCAGTTTGAAGCTCTTGTCTTCTTCAAACAGGGCGCTTACCGCATCCACCAGGTTGTTGTTTTTGCGTCTGTCCACCGGGCTGCCGCCAATAGCGCGGAAAAACCAACCCCAGGGCGGGATGAACAGCTGATGTTTACCCAAAAAGTGAATGCGCTCGCCCAGGGCACCGCGGGCCATTACGCCCACAATAAAGTCCCAGTTACTGGTGTGGGGCGCAACGGTGATGATGTAACTGGGCAGGGCTGGCAACTCACCCTCGAAGCGCCAGCCGGTGAGTTTCATCAGCAAGCGGCAAAAAGCATTAAACATGATGTGAATTCTTGTTGTTGGTTTTCAAAGAGTTTAGCGTTAATCAGCGGCCGCTGCCTATGGTAAAGCGATCTGTACCCAGAATTCGCCCCTTGCCATCGTACCTCACCTCGGTGAATTCCTGCTGACCTGCTTTATCGATGAGCAAGAGGCTGGTTGAGCGGGTGCCGTATTCTTCATGGCGGATGTAGATGGATGACAGGCGCCGCTCCCATTCGAGGCTTACACCGGTCTGTGGCAGGTTGCTGTCGTCGGGTTTGGACTCGTCCCTCATCATCTCAAGCAGCAGTGTCTCGTCCGGTTTCCCCGGCTTGGCGGACAGGGCCTCCAGTGCCCGCTGTCCACTGGCCATCTTGGGCCAGATATCGTCCATGGCACCGTTGCTGATGGCGTGACAGCCGGGGGCCAGTTCAGTCTGTTCCTGCTTCAGGCTGTTGAAACAAAAGAAACGCTGACCTTCGCCAAAGATCAGATTAAACGGGTTGTAATTGGCCGCGTGGGTCATCAGCCAGGGGGGAAAATTGTTGGGGTCTTGCAGGTATCTGGGGATGAGCTCACCCCGGCTGGCGCGGTTGTCGCTGTGGTGCTGAGGGCTGCGAATATTGGTCAGTGCTGCCACCCTGCCTTGCCTGTGGGTGCCCAGCCAGGTTCCTCCGGCCAATAAGTCCTGACCGGCCAGAATATGATTATCGGGAGCCCAAAAATGTGCCGGAGCCGTGGGTCTGTGGTGAAATTCATCCCGATTGGCACAGAGGATCAACGGGTAATCGGGGTTTACCCCAAGGGCCATAAAAAGAATGCACATAGGCAATGATGGTCAGTCGATGATTTCAGTCAGCCTAACCAGCATTGCCCGCTTTGAACAGTCTTTTCAGTGTCAGTGATGGTGATGCCCATGTGGGTGATGATGAGCTTTGGCCTCGCGTCCATGCCATAAACGACGCAAAAATTTACGTGGACCAAGGCGCAGCAGGCTGGCCGCAAACAGCAGTGCCAGCAGTGCCATGGCGACCCATTCCAAATCGTGTGGCAGATGGAACAGCGGCGATGCCTCTGGTGCCAATTTTGCGCCGACAGCCAGAAGAGCCCCAAGCAATGCCAGTGCACCCACCTTAACGGGAAGGGACATGACAGACAGTTGTCTCAGGCTTAACCAGGGCGCTGCCAGCAAGGCGAGTAACACAGCCGGTGCTGACCAGCCACTGAATGCCAGCGACATGGCAAGGACGGCGCCCCCCAAATTACAAAAACGCATGGGCAAGAGCACCACGACCAGCACAGCTGCCTGCAGCCAGGGATTGGCCAGAGGAACAGATGGATGACCGATAAGATTGGCGAGCACCAGGCTCAGCAGCACCCAGGGCGCACTGCGGTCGACCAGATGGCTGAATCCAAACACCAATGCCTTATTGGGGATTTTCCCGTGGGGATCAACAGGCTTAACCTCTGCTGTGCTGAACACAGTGCCGAGCAGCAATAACCCCACGGCCTGCGCCAGTGCGTAAACAGGGCCAAGCATCCAGGCTGTCAACACCAGAGCTTCGGGCCCGGCGAGGCGTTGCAGCCAGGCCAAAGCGTTATTGGATGTGCCCGGCTGTATCCCGAATCGAAACCTGAGTGCAGCAACGGCGTAAGCCAATAAGATTGCTGGCGAAAGCTGCATCAGCCAATGCAGCAGTTGGTCGCTGCCGTGATGTTCGTGTTCATGGCCACCATCAGCCACTGCCAGCAGCACAAACAACAGTGCCATACCCAGCAAGCTGCCGATACCGGCCTGATATTCGTGGCGATTGTCATCGTTTGATGACTCACCATGGGGTTGATGCAACACCACGTGCAATATGGAGCCGGTGACAAAGGCTTGCAGATAAACGGTGTTCTCGAGGCTCAGCTGTTCGATGATATGGGCGCCGCCAAAGTATCCCAATGCAGTCAGCAGCATCATGCTAAGCAGTATGGCCAGTGTCCAGCGAGCGCCTATTTGTGGCTTGAGCAGCCACCAGATGGCCAGCCCCACTGGTAGCCGGTGCAATACCACACCCAGAGCCAGCAGTGCAGTGCCATTGCCCTGACTTGCCAGCACCATGGCACCACCATCTGTGATGGTATGCAGCATCAGGCCGCCGATCCCCAATACCAGGGTCAGGTTATGGGTCAATTCGGAATAGCGATGAAATAATTTTTCACTGGCAGTGGGGCCCCAAAGGCCCAGCACCACAAACAGCAGTGACAGCACACCACCGTGGGCCAGCAGCTCGGGCAAGATGTGGATAAGCACCAGACCACCGAGAGAAACAAAGATAAAGCCATCCAGCCCCTTCTGCAGCCCATTGCCGTTGGCAATCAGGCGATAACACAGAGGGCCCAGGAGAAGGGCGATGCAGCTGGCAAGCAGATAGAACATGGATTTCCGGTGCGGTGTGAAAAACGCTGTAGTATACCAGTTGCCAGCTAAATGAGCAGCGACCATTTCGTTATTTACCATTGTGTAGAGTCACTTTCGCCGCGCCGTGAGTCTCTTCTGGCAGGCAGCTACGCCAATAGCCGTTCACTTGACCGTTGTGAATGGATTTATGAAGGGGCTCGGCCAATTATGTGGTGAATAAAAATTAAACTGGAGATTCTCTGCAGCTGTGGATTATCTGAATCTATACTCTTGATAAATATCTGACTTAAGGATTCCGATGCACTAGGGAAGGTTTTTTGCATTCGCAGTTCATGCACTCGTCGGCACTGATGGGTAGTTGGGAAGATTGAGCTGACAACCCGCCCTTATGCGTTAGCAAAGTAATGATAAATTATAACCTTTTCAGTGACCTGATTGAGTATATTCCAGTGGGGATTGTCGTCCATGGTCCTCAATCAGAAATTTTGTATGCCAATGACAGAGCATCTGAAATTCTCGGCCTGAGCACTGCGCAGATGCTGGGGAAGGTAGATATTGACCCCGCATGGCGGTTCGACTTTCCCGATGGCACCCCAATGAGCCTTGCAGATTACCCTGTAAACCGGGTGCTTAAGTGCAAGGAAGGTGTATGGGGAATGATTCTGAAAGTGCACAGGCCTGTTGCTAAGGATGTTGCCTGGGTGTTGTGTAACGCCTTTCCGAGTATCGGCGAGGATGGCGAAGTCTTACAGGTCATTACGTGTTTTACCGATATCTCAGCGCTTAAGCATGCCGAAGAGGCCCTTAAAGCCTCCGAAGAGCGCTTGAACCTGATGCTGCAAGGTGCCAATGACGCGGCATGGGATTGGGATCTTCGCCAACACACCGTTTACTACTCTCCCAGGTGGTGGCAGATGATCGGTAGAGAACCCGACGAGCTGGAACCCACAGAGGACTTGTGGGTCAAGCTGTTGCACCCGGACGATTATCAAAAAGTCATGGACAAAATGAATGGGTTGTTCGATAGATCCGGCCCTTCTTCCTTTGATACCGAATTTAGATTGCAGACCAAGTCGGGTAGTTACCTACCCGTGCTTTGCAGAGGGGTTATTCTCCGTGGGGCTGATGGAACACCGCTTCGGATGTCTGGCACTAATATGGATTTAACAGAGCGTAAAGAATCAGAAGCGCGAATTTATCAATTGGCCTACTACGATGTGTTAACCGGTCTGGCCAACCGAACCTTGTTAATGGAGCGTCTCAAGGCTGCCATCGCACTCTGTGAGCGCAGTAAACAGATTGGCGCGCTGTTGATTATCGATCTTGATAATTTCAAAATTCTCAATGACACCATGGGTCATGATGTCGGCGATGCGTTATTAAAAATGGTGGCTGATCGTCTGCTTCAAGCGGTTCGACGCTGCGAGCTGGTCGCCCGATTGGGTGGTGATGAGTTTGTTATTGTTATGGAAAATCTGGGCATTGATGAGCGGGGAGCAGCGCTTAAAGCCAAATCGGTTGGCCAAAAGGTCCGGGGCTTATTGAACGACCCTTTTATGTTGGCTGGAAAGCAGCTTCGAACCTCACCCAGCATCGGGATAGCCTTGTTTGCCGAGGGCCGCCCTGGCTTGGAGGAACTCCTCAAACAGGCGGATGTGGCTATGTATCAGGCAAAGGAAGCAGGCAAAAATGCTTTGCGTTTCTTTGATCCGGCTATGCAGGCTGCGGTGGAGGAGCGGGTTGCGCTGGAAAATGATTTACGCAACGGGGTGTTGGAAAACGAGTTCAGGCTTTTCTGTCAGCCTCAAGTTGACGCGTGTGGCAGGCTGTGTGGTGGTGAAGTGTTGATCCGCTGGCAGCATCCGGTTCGAGGCCTGGTGATGCCCAACCAGTTTATCCCTTTGGCTGAGCAAACCGACCTGATCATACCTATAGGGGAATGGGTATTGCGCAAGACTTGTGAGACTTTGGTTGAATGGGAGAGTCATCCGAGCCTGGCACAAATCTCACTGTCGGTTAACGTCAGTGTGAATCAGGTTCGAGACCACAATTTTGTTGAACGGGTATTGGCAATAATTGATGACTGCGGCGCCAATCCTGCGCGCATTATGCTGGAATTAACTGAAAGTTTGATGGCTGAGAATGTTGAGGAAATCATCTTAAAAATGAATGCTCTACGAGTGCGAGGGGTTCGCTTTTCAGTAGATGATTTTGGTACAGGCTATTCCTCTCTTAGTTACCTTAAACGCTTCCCCTTATCAGAGCTCAAAATTGACCAGTCTTTTGTCAGAGAAATAGCTTTAAATCAACATGATGCAGTAATTACCGAGATTATTATTACACTGGCTAAAAAGTTGGGCTTGGGTGTGCTGGCTGAAGGGGTTGAAACCGAAGATCAATTAAATTTCTTACTGGCCCATGACTGCAGCTATTTCCAGGGCTATTTGTTCGGCAAACCCTGCGCGATAGAGCTGTTCGCTAGCAGCTTTATGGATCTGATGGAGCCGGTCAGCAGACATATCAGACAAGGCTAATCATTCGTAAACTTGCATTTCGCTGTCGCTATAATAGCTATTACAATGGCCTCCAAGTTGGTATTTTTCGATAACTAATTGCTATGGATATTTTTTCCGCCGCCGTAATGTTGTTTTTGATTATGGATCCTCTGGGCAATCTGCCCATATTTGCCTCTATTTTGCGGCATATTGATCCTAAAAAACGTCGTAAGGTGTTGATCCGTGAGCTGCTGTTTGCGCTCGTCATCATGCTGATGTTCCTGTTTGCCGGTGAAGCCATACTCAATTTCCTTAATCTGCGCTCCGAATCTGTGAGTATCGCCGGGGGCATCATTCTGTTTCTGATTGCCATTAAGATGATTTTCCCAAGTCCGGGAGGCGTAACAGGTCTGCCGGCAGGGGAAGAGCCTTTTATCGTGCCCATGGCGATTCCATTGATGGCCGGCCCTTCGATTCTGGCGGCATTGATCCTGCTGGCCCATACCGACAGCAGCCGTATGTTGGACTGGACCATAGCCCTGGTGTCTGCCTGGGGGGTAAGCGCCTTTATTTTGATGTTTTATAAAGGCTTTACCCGGATACTCGGTGAAAAAGGCTTAACCGCCGTTGAGCGTTTGATGGGCATGGTGCTGGTAATGATTTCGGTGCAGATGTTCCTCGATGGCGTGGCCAACTACCTCAATAAATCGGTCAGTTAAAACCCTTCCTTGCCAGTGGCAGGTGGGAATGCGATTATTTGAATATTGTATCCAAATAAATAAAGCCTATGTATTCCTGCCTGTTGCTTTGCGCTCTGGGATTGCCCGGGGGAGATCTTCTGCCTTATCAAGGCGTGCCTGACTCTGCCGAATCCCGCGATGCCCGCGGTAATCTGAGTATTCCTGCTGTTTATACCGATAGGGGCGCCTGGCACGGCTTTCATCTGCCAGACGAGCGCCACGCAGGAAGTTTTCCCGGCCCGCTGATTATCGCACAGGAATACAGCCTGCATCTGTCGGCCGCCATGGAGGCAGTCAGCATTGGGCGGGACGAAAAGCCCTTGGAGCAGGCTGAGTTGCAAACACAGAGCCTGCCGTGGGGCTTATTCCAGCGACTGAGTTGGCCAGGTACAGAACTTGAAATGTCGCTCTCGTACTTTAATAACCGTACAGCCATAGTTACCACCAAGGTGAGAAACACGAGCGGGGAGCCACAAACCCTGACGCTTGAGTGGCACGGCGCCCCCTTCGACACACACAATTCACAGCCGCTTACCCTGTCGCCACAGTTGCAGAAAACGGCATCCGGGCCCAGGTTAAGTTGGTCGATGCTGCCGGCAAGAGATACCTGGAATCGCCTTATCGATGGGGCCTCGTATCGGCTGGATTTTGAGGGAGAACGGGAGGCCCGGCTGGAAGCTGACAAAGGTTATGTTGTAAAAACTGACGTTTATCTTGGCCCAGGTGAAAGTCGTGAGTACCGCACCGCCCACAGCTATTTTCACACAGAGCAGGAAGCCTCTGCCGGTCATTTCTTGTGGGCTGACGTTGCACCTGCATTAAGTGCAAACCGAACTCGCTGGCAGCATCGCTTCGACCAGTTGGTAGCTTCAGGAGATCCGACGCTCGACAGGGCTGCTGCCAAGGCCGTTATGACCTTAGCCCACAATTGGCGCTCAGCCGCCGGTGCTTTGCAGCGGGATGCCGTCACGCCATCCATTACCTACAAGTGGTTCAATGGCGTCTGGGCCTGGGATAGCTGGAAGCAGGCGGTGGCGCTGGCAAGATTCGATACTTTGCTGGCAAAGTCGAATGTCGAGGCTATGTTCGACTATCAATTCGGCGCAGATGACCCTGTCAGACCCCAGGATGCCGGTAATCTCCCCGATGCCATTTTTTATAATCCGGGGCCTGAACGTGGTGGCGATGGCGGCAACTGGAACGAGCGTAATGGCAAACCGCCACTCGCTGCCTGGGCGGTATGGGAGATACATGCTCATGCGCCCGACCTGGACTTTATCAAGCGTATGTATCCCAAACTGGTTGCCTATCACAGCTGGTGGTATCGCAACCGGGATCATAATGGCAACGGTCTGGCCGAATACGGCGCCAATGTCCATCCCGCTCATGTCCATGATGGCAAGGCCAACCCCAAAGCCATCCTCGAGGCGGCGGCGTGGGAGTCGGGCATGGACAATGCGCCCCGATTTGACGCGCGCGACACGCTCAACGTACTTGAGAATCGTACCGCAGATGGTCGGCTCCTTGGTTATTCTCTGAGTCAGGAGAGCGTTGATCTCAATGCCTATCTTTATGCAGAAAAGCGGCTTCTGGCCAAGCTCGCCGATGCCCTGGGGGATGAGGAACACGCCAAAAGCTGGCGCAGAGATGCTGATAACCTGGGCAAGCTCATTCGGGAGCAGATGTGGGATGAATCCACAGGCTTCTTTTACGACCTCGATAGCCTGACCGGCAAGCCCCTGCTGGGCAGCGGTAAAGGGGTTGAGGGTTGGATTCCGTTGTGGGCCGGTGTCGCCACCCAGCAGCAGGCTGAGGTGATGATTGGACGCCAATTATCTGCGGGCACCTTTGGCACCCCGATCCCTTTTCCCACCGTGAGTGCCGACAATCCAGCCTTTGCGCCCAACAAATACTGGCGCGGTCCGGTTTGGCTGGATCAGCTGTATTTTGCGCTGGCAGGGCTGGAAAGATACGGCGCTCAACAGCAGGCCAAAACTCTGGCTAGGCGGCTCTTTACCCGAGGCGAGGGAATATTGGGACAGTCACCCATACGGGAAAATTACCAGCCGCTGACGGGTGAGGGTCTCCATGCCACCAATTTCAGCTGGTCTGCGTCTGTCATTCTGCTGGCCCATCAGCAATGGTTGGTTGAAGCGGCCGGGCAACCAAAGCCATCTCAAGCACAATCCACGACGCAGTGAGCCAAATTTGCTGAATCCTCCCTGAATGGCTCGCAGATATCCGTTGGCGAGGATTGAGACAAATCCGGTGCGCTGTTAATGTTCTGTTCCCAAGCTGTTGCTTTGTTGGTTGTGATCCTGGGTCAGTTCCATACCCGGACATGCCGGGGGGCAGCGACTACAATTGGAACATTCCCTGATGTTTCGGGGTCGAAGTAAAAGGTCGTCACAGCCCGGCCGGAAAGGAAGGTTATCAATGGTCAAACGATTTAATACGCCCAAGCTCTGTGCCTTGGGGATTCTACTGGCGCTGGCCGGTGGTCAGGCGCTGGCGGCACCTGCCATGGGTTCACCGGCCGACAGTGGCGTTATCAATAAAGAGCGCGTGCTTTACTGGCTTATCAAGCGTGGTGAAATTGCCGAAGATGCCAGTGACGAAACCAAAGCCGCTGCCGTGGCTGCGTTCGTGGCCCGGGCCAAATCGTCCACACCCGCGATGGAGCAAATCAAAGCTCAGGAGCAAAGCCTTGCCAGTAAGGCTCGCTATGCTCAAAAGCTGCGCAGCCAATACCAGCAGGTGGATGACGCCGATGTCACCAAAACCGTTAAGGTACTTGGCGTGTTGGTGGATTTTCCGGATCTGCCCTACAACAATAACCGCCTGACAGCGGGTGATACTGACATGTATTACTCCAGCTATCCGGCAATTCATTATTCCCAGATGCTGTTTTCTGCTTCGGGCTTTACCGGACCGTCCAACCAGACGTTGATTTCCGGGTTTCAATATTTCCAGCAGGCTTCGGGCAACACCTTTTTCTTCACCGGCGCAGTCCGTGATTGGGTGCGGGCCGACAACAACGCCGCCTACTATGGTGGTAACGACCCCAGCAACGAAGACAACGACAAGGCTGTGCCCGAGTTGGTGCTGGAGGCTGTCACCAAGGCAGTGGCTGGCATGAGTGCCTCCGAGCTTGCCAGCTATGACGTGGAAGACCCATACGATATCAACAGTAACGGCAACCTCAACGAACCAGACGGCATTATCGACCACATCATGCTGTTCCATTCCAGCATTGGTGAAGAAGCCGGTGGTGGCGTGCTCGGCGCCGATGCTATCTGGTCACACAGATTCTTTATCCAGAGTGATCCCTCTGCGTACGGCAAGGCCATTCCCGGCACCAACCTGAGAGCCTATGGCTACACGGTGCAGCCCATAGATGCCGCTGCCGGGGTGTGCACCCACGAATTTGGCCATGATCTTGGTCTGCCCGATGAATATGACTACGACCCGGACGGTGATGGCTCGCCTGTGGGTAGCTGGTCGCTGATGTCCGGTGGTAGTTGGACTGGTACTGTGGCGGGTTCGGAGCCAGTGGGTTTCAGTCCTTATGCGCGCTCATTCCTGCAGCGCGAATACAAGGGTAAATGGGTTAAGGAACAGGAAATCAGCCTCGATAGCCTGAATTCTGCCGGCACCGATTTCAATCTGGTGGAAGGGGTCAATGCCAACGGGGTTAACCAGCTGTCACTTAAGGTGCCCAGCGAGCCTCTGCCGTTCAAGGCGCCCTATGCCGGAGACTATCAGTACTACTCCAATAAGGGGCATAAGCTGAACAATGCCATGTCCTTCAACGTGACCCTGCCTGTGGTGGATTCTCTCACGTTGAAAATGCGCGCCCACTGGGATATCGAGTTCGACTTCGACTATATGCAGGTGCAGGTGGATGGTACGCCCATTCCGGGCAACCACACAAAGGCCACCAGTTATTACGAGGCAGGACGCAATGTTATTACCGGTAGCTCAGCCAATATTGCCGGAAACGAAGGTCCTGATCACTGGGTTGAGCTGACATACGATCTCAGCGCTTACAAGGGCATGAGCAAGCAGATCAGCATAGTGTACAAAACCGACGAGTTTGAAGGGGGTTACGGTATCGCCATCGATAACCTGTCTATCGTCTCCGGCAGTGAAACCCTTTACAGCGATGATGCCGAAACCAGCGACAAGATGATGTTGGCAGGCTTTGTTCGCACCACGGATACCCGTCCGGGCAATGACCGCCGCTATCTGATCCAACTGCGCAGCCAAAACGGTATCGACAAGGGGCTGGCAAGCCACGGCTACAGTCCCGGTGTGGTGTTATGGTTTGAAAACTTCGATTACAGCGATAACAACACCACTGAGCACCCCGGCTATGGCCTGATTGGGGTAGTGGATGCGGATCAGAACCTGATTGGTACCCGTGGCACAGATGTGCAGATTCGCGATGCGGCCTTCAGTATCCGTCAGCAAACAGCGTACGCCGGTGATACCAACCTCGGCCCTGTGAGTTTGTTCGATGATTCACTGGATTACAGTGCGCCGCTCAAGCCCCAGGCGGGGATGATATTGCCTGAGCTCGGCCTGACCATGGAAGTGATCCAGCTCGCCGCCAATAACAGCACGGCAACGGTACGACTGAAGAAACACGACGGCAGTGTGCCTGAGCCAACGGACATGAACGTCAGCGTGGGGGTCACCTTCTCTGGTGCTACGGCAAACTTTACCAGCACTGTCACCGGTGGCGACGGTAATTACAGCTACTTCTGGGACTTTGGTAATGGCGCCAGTTCTACTCAGGCCAACCCGAGTTACACCTACGGTAATACCGGAACCTATGACATCAGCCTGACGGTGACCGATGGCAAAGGTGTTGGGGTGACTGTGACTCAGCAATTGTCGGTAACTGTGCCCGTCACGGCGAGTTTCAGTCAGAGCGTCAGTCAGTTAACCGTCAGTTTTACCAACAGCAGCAGTGGTGGTGATGGAAACCTTAGCTACACCTGGAGCTTCGGTGATGGCCAAAGCAGCACAGCTGCCTCGCCAAGCCATACCTATGCAGCGGCGGGCAGCTACACTGTGACCCTCACTGTGACCGATGGCAAGGGGGTTTCCTCTACCCGCAGCGCCAGCGTAACCGTTAGCGCACCTGCAGTAACACCTTCAGATGGTGGTTCGGGTGGTGGCAGCCTGGGATGGTTGGCCACCCTGGCGCTGGTGCTTGCCGGTATGGCAAGACGCAGACAAGCCTGATGTAAAAAACGCCCCGTTTGGGGCGTTTTTTATTGAGGTCCGAGGATATAATCCATGGCAGCAGGGAGAAATATTTCGCTGACAATCAGCTCGTCCCCCTCCCGCTCGAAGTAGCGACGACGGCCCCAAAGGCGACCATGGACATTTTGTCCCAGGCTCTCGGCGAGGCGAGCCAGGGTGCCGCAGGAATGAAAGCCAGCGATTTCGATTCGGCCCGGTGTGAAGAGGTTGCTGGAAAAGAGGAGTTCGCCAAGGGGTCTGTCTCCCAGTGCGGTTAATTCATCTCCGCAGCGGGTCAGCAGGGCTTCTGGCACCAGAGTGCGTGCGAACACCCAGGGAGTACCGTCGAGGATAAGCAAGACTTCCCGCACCCAGGTATGGGGTAATTGGGGTTCGCCGGGCAGGCCTGGCAGCATGGCTTCACCGAGTACCCGGACCTCAAACTGGCTGCAGTGGGCTCTTAACCTGGCCGTCAGGCTGCCACTGGCAAGTAGCCAATCGGCAAGGGCACCGTCGGGCAACCTGTCCAGCTCATCCGGCGAATACCAACAAATGGATTCACCGTAAGGAAAACTGAGACTGGTCACACTCATGGGTTGCTCGCTACAATAGAAAATTACAACGGGCCAAGTCTATCATGTTGATGTGGCGGTCGATAGTTGCTGACCTGAGGCTTATTCGTCCATAAGGAGTTCTGGTTTCGATGAAGTACTTACTCACTCTGGTATTGCTGGTGATGTCTCTTGGTATGCCCGCCTGGGCAGAAGAGGAAAAAAAACTGGAAGAATATGCCTATTACGGCTTTGAGCCGGAAATAGTCACCAACTATATTTCCAACCGCAAAAAACTGGGCTTCGTGCGCATCAGCGTGGAGCTGATGGTGAAAAATCCCGATGACCTCATTCAAATTGAGCGTCACGACCCACTGCTCAGGGCGGCCATTATCGAAATTCTCGGTAACCAGCCGGAAGAGAAAATAAAGTCACTCACGGGCCGTGAAGAAATTCGCCGTGAATGCTATGCCGCCGTCAACCGACTCATCGAAGGTGAAACGGGCAAAGCACTGATAGTAAACCTGCTTTTTACCCGATACCTGTACGATTAAAGGCCAAAGGCGGCGCCGGATGGCGCCGTTTTTCTCTGCTATGACCTCAAAAAAACAATCCCAGGGGCTGCCTAAGGGGCCGCATCCTGACAATGCCCATCGCGATGGCTATGACTTTTCCGCGCTGGTGGCGAGTCATCCTCCGCTGAAACCCTTTGTGCGCGCCAACGCCTATGGCAATTTGTCCATCGACTTTGCCCTCCCTGAGGCGGTGAAAGCGCTCAACTGCGCCCTCCTGAAGCATCACTATGGCATCAGCCGCTGGGATATTCCCAAGGGCTTTTTGTGCCCCCCAATCCCGGGCCGGGTAGATTATCTGCATCATCTTGAAGATCTGCTCAGGCAAACACCGGGAACCGATGGATTACCCCTGCTGGATATAGGCACGGGAGCCAATGGTATTTATGCGCTGCTGGCGGCGAGCCGATTCGGCCGGGCCGTGGTGGCAACGGATATTGCCAAGGCCTCGCTCACCAATGTGGCGACCATACTCAAAGCCAATCCAGGGCTCGAAAAACGCATTAGTCTGCGTTTTCAAAGCAATCCCAGGCATATTCTTACCGGCGTAACCCAGACAAACGAGCAGTTCGCAGCGTGCGTCTGTAACCCGCCGTTTCATGCCAGTGCCGCCGAAGCGGCCTTGGGGACTAACCGTAAACTCGAAGGATTGGCCAAGAGCCGTGGTCAGCGCCACATCAGTGGGCCGGGTAAGCCGCAGACACTCAATTTTGGTGGTCAGGATGCCGAGCTGTGGTGCGATGGCGGAGAGCGCAGCTTTCTGCTGCGCCTGATTGACGAAAGTGCCCGTCTGCCGGACTTGTGCGTGTGGTTTACGACGCTGGTATCCAAAAGCGATAACCTGCGCCCCTGCAAGCGACGTTTGGAGCAGCGCGGCGCCAGTGAAATCAAGGTGATAGAAATGCAGCAGGGGCAAAAAATCACCCGGATACTGGCCTGGCGCTTTGAGTCTGTTACCTGATTACTGTCCCTGGGACCAGAGCAGCTGCCCGGAGCCACTTAAGTCGTAACCGCCCAACATGGCCGCTACCTGGCGGGTGTCGGGGGCGGTCAGCATGCCCAGCAGTTGTTGTAACTGGCGGCGGAAATAGATGCCCTGCGACATCACAAAATCAAAGGACTCGGTCAGCAGTGGCACGAAGGCCAGGCCACTCTCTCTGGCCACCGCCTGACAGCCAAAGCCAATATCGGCGTCTTCACGGGCTATATAGCCCGCCAGCTCCCGTTCACTCAACGCCGTAAAACGCACGTCCAGCTCAGATGCGGCTATGCCCCTTGTCATCAACCAATGCTCCAGATGCTGCTGGCTGCCTGCACCATTCTGGCGTCTTACCCAACGCAGCGGCTGGGTAAAGAGTTCTGTCTGATCCTGCACCCTGTGATGCATCTCCGGCCTCACTATCAGCCCCTGAGCGCGCTTGTAGCCGTGGACCAGTATCCATTGCTGGTGGTTTTGATAGCCTTTTAGCAGCCCGGTATGGCGGATGTTGCGCTCATCAAAGCTACCCCAGTGCAGGGTACAGACATCGGCATAACCCTTGGCGAGCAGTTCCAGTCCCAGACGTGAACCAGTGGCGCTGTAACTCACCAGTTCGCGACTGCCTACTTTTCCCATGAGTCTGGCTACCAGCATCGACAACAGGGGATCATCGCTGCCGGTGATAATCAGGCGATCGGTGAGCATGCCGCTATGGCAGGAGTCCATTACCCATCTGTCAATAAGCACTTTTGGAAACAACCACTTGCCTGTTACCTTGGTGGCGGGCAAGATACGGTCATTGGCCATGGCGTAGACCTTTTTCTCATTGAGGTCCAAATATTCGGCCACCTGTTTGGCGCTCATATACACCAGCTGCACTTCGTCGGTCATTATCCTTGTCCTGTCTTCCCTGGGGTTGCATCAAAATCTATGGTCTCGGCGCCGTGATATACCAAAAAGTGCCGGCCTTTTGCTCTGGCGATGAGGGTGATTCCGAGTTGTTGGGCCAGCTCCAGACCCATTTGGGTCACGCCGCTGCGGGACAACAATACAGGTATGCCCATTTTGGCCACCTTTATCACCATCTCCGAGGTTAAGCGGCCTGTGGTATAGAAAATCTTGTCGCTGCCGACTTCATCCTTTAGCCACATCTCGCCGGCTAGCGTGTCTACCGCATTGTGGCGACCCACGTCCTCAACAAAGGAGCGTATCTGTTCACCCTCACACAGGCCACAGCCGTGCACTGCGCCGGCATTTTTATAGGTTTCGTTGTAATCATTGATGTTTCGCAGCAGCCCGTACAGGGTGCTTTGTTTGAGGCTGGGCACCGGCAGTTTGATGTCGTCGAGCCCCGCCATCAGATCGCCATAGACCGTGCCCTGACCACAGCCTGTGGTGACGGTTTTTTCCGATAACTTTTTGTCCAGATCGTCGGTTTGCTCCCGGGTGATGATGGCCGCCGAGCTGACCGCCCAATCCACAATCACAGACTCCAATTGTGCCAGGTCTTTGATAAATCCCTGATTTTTCATGTATCCCAGTGCCAGGGCTTCGGGGCGGGCTCCCAGGGTCATCAGAGTCACTATGGGACGCCAGTTAAGATACAGGGTCAGGGGGCGCTCACAGGCGATTTGCTTGTCGAGCACGGCGCCTGTCTCGTCCACCGCAGTCACGGCAATGGTTAAGGGGGCCTCGGCACTGGTCTTGATAAAGCGGGTGTGGGGTTTTGCAGCCGTCATGGCGAACCTCAAAGGGGTAACTTACTCAGATGCTTAGCAAGTATCGTACCTGTCTGGATTTTGTGATCCGCCACCGCAGTTTTCCGACAGATTTTCCGTCGAGCGTGTTGTTATGTCCCACTTCCTTAACAGCTTGGGACAAATTGTCCTATAAATACCAAGGATTTGATGATCCACTTCAAACTTCTCCGGCCCTTCGGCTGGCACCCTTTTTGCAGTCTGGGGTGAAGAGCCGGTGCGGGCTCCCTGGCCGCACCCAACCCAGAGGAATGAGAAGATGCAACACACCCAAAGCGTTTGGCCCATGTATGTGTCGCTCAAAAAAGTTGAAAAACAGGTGGGTCGATGGACCTCCACCACCTGGGAACTGGATTCAGTCATCCCTGCCAGTCAGGCACGCGACGCAGAAGGGCAGTTGGTTCTGCTCGAGCTGTATCTGGACGAGCGCGCGAGTTATCGCCTGAATCTGGATATGAATAACCCCATGCTTTACATCGTTTGTGACGAGCTTGCCGACGGTACCTGGGTGCCAGCCAGTATCAGTGCCGATCAAAACGTGGCAGCCGGGTGTCTGGAAGGCGATACCCCGGTGCTGAACATGGCCATGCCCGAAGCTGTGGCCTGCTGGATTGAAGCCTTTATCACCCGTCACGGTGAAGTGGAAATCAGCGCCCACCGCCGCAAACACGTTAACCGCCGTAAGGAACTGGCTGAAGCAAACGCCAGGAGGTCTTGATGAGTGATACTTCCCGCGGTTTTTTGGGACGCTGGCAAGCCCGGCGTGAAGCGGTAGCCGCCGAAGAAGCCGCTGAGCTTGCGAACACGCAAGAGCTTACCGACGCATCGATTACTGCTCCTGAGGTCCTGCCGACGGCTGATGCTGCGCTGACTGATGCCCCCAAAGTGGCTGATACCCCAGCGGACTTAAGCGCGGAGGTTGAAGCTGATGGCGCTGCCGAGGTGCCCGCTGAACCCTTGCCGGATCCCGATTCCATCGAGGTGGGCGGCAGTTTTGCCCGCTTTATGTCGACCGATGTCGATCCACTGACCCGCACGGCTGCCCTGCGCGCCCTGTGGAAGCAACCCCAGTACAACCATATCGACGGCCTGATTGAGTATGCACTCGACTATTCCAATCAGCCCAAACTGAGCGCCGATGCCTCGATGGAGCTGGCGAAAAAGGTGTTCAGGCACGTGATGGAAGCCACCACCGAAGAGGAAGAGCCTCAGGTCGCAGCAACGTCCGCCCCCAGGGGAGAGGTGCTGGCCGATGCGGAGGACAATTTGCCTGAGGAGCCAGAGCAGTTGTCCCAAAATGACCTGGAGGAAGTTACAGAGGCAGAGAGCCCTGTCGCTCAGGGTCAGTTTAACCGAGTTTAATGTCCATAAAACTGGTATGTGAATTGCTGTAAATAGTGCGGTCAGGTGGCGCAAGTTGCGCAAAATAAACAGAAAAACACCGACCCTTACGTACAGAAACAGCCAAAGAACTGTTCAGGAACGCAACGTGAGCATGATAGAGACAACACGCAGGGCCAGACACGCGGATATCCGCAGTCAGGTATTGGCACAAACCCGGATCCTCGGGAACCTGATCCCACCCACGGTGAGTTATTCCACCGAGGGACATGTCCTTATTCTCGGCGCAGAGGACTTGGCCCGTCTGGCCGCAGGCAAGCTGTCTGCCATGGCGAGCCTGGTGATTCTGGCCACCGACGATATTTCCAGTCAGGATGAAGCGCACCTCGAGCGGGTGATGAATGCCGCCCCCGATGTCGAGAGTTATTACAACAAGCTGGTGTCCATCAAGGGCTTTCTTGGTCAGTTTCAGGCTACGGTGGAGCAAAATGGCACCCAGGCCCAGTTGTCTACCGTGGCGATTCGCCGCCCCCATTTCGACATAGTGCTTGATCTGTCCATTGAGCCTGCCATTCAGCTGGAACTGCTGCCACCCGGCTATTTTCATGTTGGGCAGGACGAAGCCAAACTGGCTGATGCGGTGGCGCAAATTCCCGATTTGGTCGGCCAGTTCGACAAACCCCGCTATGTGAAGGTGAATGCCGACCTGTGCGCCCACAACCGCAATGGGCTCAATGGTTGCAACCGCTGCCTCAATTTCTGCCCCGCTGATGCCATTCAGAGCGTGGAAAAGAAAATCGAAATCGACCCTTACCTGTGTCACGGTGCCGGAAGCTGTACCAATGCCTGTCCAACGGGTGCCATCAGTTACGATTTGCCAAACCCTCAGGCGTTGCACAGTTTCCTCAACAAACTGGTTTCCCGTTTTCGCGATGAGGCCCTCGAAGCGCCGGTGATCCTGTTCCACGACCAGAATCAGGGCGCAGCGCTCATCAATGACACCTTGCCAGGAGAGGTTCTGCCGGTAGCACTGGAAGAAATCACCGTGGCGTCAATGGACCATTGGCTGGCGGCTCTGGCGTGGGGTGCCCGCGAAGTCTTGGTGCTCAATACCCAGGCCACAGCGCCCACCCTCACCACCATGCTCAAGGGCGAAATTGCACTGGCCTGTCGTATTTTGGCCGAAATGGGTCAGCCAGAGCGCGTGCGTTTGATTGACGAGGCTGAGCTGGCTGCGCTGACGCCT
Source organism: Shewanella amazonensis SB2B (assembly GCF_000015245.1). Lineage (NCBI taxonomy): Bacteria > Pseudomonadati > Pseudomonadota > Gammaproteobacteria > Alteromonadales > Shewanellaceae > Shewanella > Shewanella amazonensis. The sequence continues at coordinate 4,256,741 of NC_008700.1, read as the reverse complement.
GCACTGGATATCAGTCTGGATTGGCCGGTGACGGTTCCAGCCGCCTTTGGCGGTGGCAGCAAGCGCGACACCCTGTATGCCGCGATTGATCACCTCAACAGTCAGGCTGCCGATATCAACAGCATTCTGCCCATGGGCAACATCCCCTTCGGTAAGGTCACCGTCGCCACCGATAACTGCACCCTGTGTATGTCCTGTGTGGCTATTTGTCCCACAGCCGCCCTCAAGGACGGCGGAGATGAACCCAAGCTGCTGTTTACCGAACAAAACTGTGTGCAGTGTGGCCTCTGTGAAGCTGCGTGCCCCGAGAAGGTTATCAGCCTGGTGCCCCAGGTGAATTTTGATGCTCCCAGCCGTCAGGCGGCGCGGGTACTCAAGGAAGAAAAACCCTTTGAGTGTGTGCGCTGCGGCGCGCCCTTTGCGACCCAATCCATGGTGCACCGGATGCTGGATATGGTCGGCATGCACTCGGCATTTTCCGCCAACATCGAACGACTCAAGATGTGTGGCGATTGCCGCGTGAAAGACATGTTTGAAGACATCCTTCAAGATCCGGAAAAGCAACTGAGATAAGAGACGCGCTATGACCCAAGCTATTCGACAAGTATCAGAGAACGATCAGTTCCGGGCAGACATATACCAGTTGTTGGCGGCCTTGTTGCGCCGTGCCCCCTCAGCCGAACTGCTGGCCTTTTTACAGGGCCTGGACGTTGAGGACGAACTGGATAACGACATGACCCGTGCCTGGGCCGCCATCAAGCTGGCAGCAGGTCAGTTCACACCGGAGCAGCTGGAAGACGAGTACTTCGTGCTGTTTCTTGGCGTGGGCTGCGGTGAAATCCTGCCCTACGGCAGCTGGTTTATGACAGGCTCCCTGATGGACACGCCGCTGGCGCTTCTGCGCCAGGATCTGGCCCAGATGGGCTTTGAGCGTGAGGAAAACGTCAAGGAGCCCGAAGATCACGTGGCAGCCCTGTGCGAAGTCATGGGCGTGCTTATCCTCGAAGCCCCAGGCTATCGCCAACTGGCCTTCTATCAGCGCCATATTGGCAGCTGGATAGACCGCTTCTGTGATGCCGTGGCCAAAGCGCCAAGTTCTGCCTTCTACGCCACCGTGGCCCAGCTTGCCAAGGCCTTTTTTGCCGTGGAAGCCAATGAGTTTGAACAGCTGAGTCTGGACATCCCTGTAAATTGCCCGGGCTCGGCCGAGATTGCCCCCGCCAGTCAGGAAGCGGTTGAAGTGCATTAATTCTGACAGGCAGGACAAGAAACCGGCGGCGAGAGCCGCCACAAAACACTGCCCGGCGAGGCCGGGTGCGATAACAACAAGGAGACAACATGAAGAAGCAAGCTTCCGAAATGAGTCGTCGCGAACTGCTCAAGGCTCTGGCCATTGGCGGTGGTGCCGTGGCAGCGGCCACAGTGGCTGGCAGCGCTACTGCAGCCCCAGCCGAAGCCGCACCTGAAGCGCAAAGCGACAAGTACCGCGAGACTGAACATATCCGCAATTACTACGCCACCCTGCGCAACTGAGCCAGGTAACCTTTAACCAAGGAGATTAAGATGCGATTGACACGCACCTCCACCGAGGCCCGTCAGGCAGAAAAGCCCAGCCTCGGCATGAATCGCCGTCAGTTCCTCAAGTCAGCCGGTTTTGCCACCGGTGGTATCGCCGCTGCCTCCATGCTGGGTACCGGCATGATGCGCCGCGCCGAAGCCAAAGACGTGCCACACAATGCCCCAACCGAAGTGAAGCGTACCATCTGCTCTCACTGCTCTGTGGGTTGCGGTATCTACGCCGAAGTACAAAATGGCGTGTGGACTGGTCAGGAACCGGCTTTCGACCACCCCTTCAACCAGGGCGGCCACTGTGCCAAGGGTGCCTCTCTGCGTGAACACGGCCACGGTGAAAAGCGCCTCAAGTACCCAATGAAACTTGAAGGCGGTAAGTGGAAGAAACTCAGCTGGGATCAGGCCATCAACGAGATTGGCGACAAGATGCTCAGCATCCGCGAACAATCCGGTCCCGATTCCGTGTATTTCATGGGTTCGGCCAAGTTCTCCAACGAACAATCTTATCTGTACCGCAAACTCGCGGCCATGTGGGGCACCAACAACGTCGACCACTCGGCCCGTATTTGTCACTCTACCACTGTAGCCGGTGTGGCCAACACCTGGGGTTATGGTGCGCAAACCAACTCCTTCAACGACATGCGCAACTCCAAGTGCATGATGTTTATCGGCTCCAACCCAACCGAAGCGCACCCCGTTGCCATGCAGCACGTGCTCACAGGTAAAGAGCGCGGCGCCAAAATCATTGTGGTTGACCCACGTTTCACCCGTACTGCGGCTAAATCCGACGAGTACGTGCATATCCGTCCCGGTACCGATATCCCCTTCATCTACGGTCTGCTGTGGCATATCTTCGAAAACAGCTGGCACGATGAGGCCTTTATCAAGTCCCGTGTATACGGTATGGAACGTATTCAGGACGAAGTGAAGCGCTGGACGCCGGAAGAAGTGGAAAACGTGGTGGGTGTCTCCAAGGCACAAATGTACCGCGTGGCCAAGATGATGGCCGAACACAAGCCAGGCACCATCGTTTGGTGTATGGGTGGTACCCAGCACCACGTAGGTAATGCCAACACCCGCGCTTACTGTATTCTGCAGTTGGCTCTGGGCAACATGGGCGTGTCCGGTGGCGGTACCAACATTTTCCGTGGCCACGATAACGTACAGGGCGCCACCGACTTTGGTCTGCTGTTCGACAACCTGCCAGGTTACTATGGTCTGACTTCCGGTGCCTGGGCGCACTGGAGCAACGTATGGGATCTGGATCCTGCCTGGGTATCCGGCCGCTTCGATCAGGGCGAGTACCTCGGCAAGCAGCCACAAACCACCGCTGGTATTCCTTGTTCCCGCTGGCACGATGGTGTGCTGGAAGACAAGACCAAGATTGCCCAGAAAGACAACATTCGTCTGGCATTCTTCTGGGGCCAGTCAGTCAACACCGAAACCCGTGGCCGTGAAGTGCGTGAAGCACTGAACAAGATGGACACAGTGGTCGTAGTTGACCCCTTCCCAACCATGGCCGGTGTTATGCACCAGCGCACTGACGGTGTGTACCTGCTGCCTGCCGCCACCCAGTTCGAGACCTATGGTTCGGTAACTGCCTCCAACCGTTCGCTGCAGTGGCGCGATAAGGTCATTGAGCCGCTGTTCGAATCACTGCCTGACCACGTGATCATGTACAAACTGGCCAAGAAGTGGGGCGTGGAAAAAGAATTCTGTAAGCACATCCAGGTCAACGGTGACGAGCCGCTGGTGGAAGATGTGACCCGCGAATTCAACCGCGGCATGTGGACCATCGGTTACACAGGCCAGAGCCCTGAGCGTCTGAAGATGCACCAGCAAAACTGGGGCACCTTCGATGTGAACAGCCTCGAAGCACCCGGTGGCCCAGCCAAGGGTGAGACCTATGGTCTGCCATGGCCATGTTGGGGTACAGCCGAGATGAAGCATCCCGGTACCCAAATCCTTTACCGTACCGACCGTGAAGTGCGTTTCGGTGGTGGTAACTTCCGTGCCCGCTTCGGTGTGGAGCATGAAGGTAACAACCTTCTGGCGGAAGGCACCTACTCCAAGGGCGCTGAAATTCAGGACGGTTACCCCGAGTTTACCGCTGACATGCTCAAGCAGCTCGGCTGGTGGGATGACCTGACCGAAGAAGAGAAGAAATACGCCGAAGGCAAGAACTGGAAGACCGACGTATCCGGCGGTATCCAGCGCGTTGCCATCAAGCACGGTTGTATTCCTTACGGTAACGCCAAGGCCCGTTGTATCGTGTGGAACTTCCCGGACGATATCCCGCTGCACCGTGAGCCGCTGTACACCCCACGTCGTGATTTGGTGGCCAAGTATCCAACCTACGACGACCGCATGGTTCACCGTCTGCCAACCCTGTACAAGTCAATCCAGGAGAAGGACTTCTCCAAGGACTTCCCTCTGGCATTGACCTCTGGCCGCTTGGTGGAATACGAAGGTGGTGGTGAAGAAACCCGCTCCAACCCATGGCTGGCAGAGCTGCAGCAGGAGATGTTTATCGAAATCAACCCGGGGGATGCCGCTGACCGTGGTATCCGCGATGGTGACGACGTGAAAGTTCATGGCCCAGAAGGCGCTGTGATCACCGTTAAAGCCATGGTGACCCCAAGGGTGATTGCCGGTGAATGCTTTATGCCATATCACTTTGCGGGCATCTTTGAAGGTGAGAGCTTGGTTAAGAATTACCCTGAAGGCACAGTGCCTTACGTACAGGGTGAATCTGCCAACACAGTACTGACCTATGGTTATGACCCTGTGACCCAGATGCAGGAAACCAAGTCCAGTCTGTGCCAAATCACTAAAGCCTGACCGTAACTTGATGAGGAGAAAGCCATTATGGCAGTCATGAAATTTCTGTGTGACACCAAGCGCTGCATCGAGTGTAACGGTTGTGTCACCGCTTGTAAGAACGAAAACGACTCCGCTCTCGAGTGGGGTATTCAGCGTCGCCGTGTAGTCACCATCCGTGATGGTGAACCCGGCGAGGCCTCAATCTCGGTTGCCTGTATGCACTGTACCGACGCGCCCTGTATGGCGGTGTGTCCGGCGAACTGCTTCTACAAAACCGACGACGGCATAGTGCTGCACAACAAAGATACCTGTATCGGTTGTGGCTACTGCTTCTACGCCTGTCCGTTCGGTGCGCCGCAGTTCCCGAAAAAGACCGCCTTTGGCAGTCGCGGCAAGATGGACAAGTGCACCTTCTGCGCCGGTGGCCCTGAGGAGAACTTCTCCGACGCCGAACGCCAGAAGTACGGTGCCAACCGTATCGCCGAAGGCAAACTGCCTATGTGCGCCGAGCTGTGTGCCACCAAGGCGCTGCTCGCCGGTGATGCAGATGTCGTATCCAGCATCTACCGTGAGCGTATGGCTGCCCGCGGCAATCCCAACGTGATCTGGGGCTACAACCCTCAGACAGGTGAGATTAACTGAGGCCAAGCTGTGGCAACAGGGCGCCTTAAATGGGCTCTGTTGCCGCTATAGGAGTGAAAATGTTATCCAAAACGTTTAACAAGTCACTGCAGCAGCTCTGGTCTGTGGCCTTGTTGGCGATAGCTCTGGTGATGGGACCCGTTTCGGGTGCCTGGGCCGCCGATGAGCAATCCAGCCAACAACAGGCTGTGCAAACCAGTGATGCCGATCTGTGGCGTGCGGTAAAAGCCGGTGAATCCGGTTATACCACCGCCCAGGGCGTTGAGGCAGGCGTGCTCATCAACGTGGCCGGTAATCAGGGTAAGGAAGTCCGCAACCAGTATCTGACCCCCGTCATGGGTTTTGCTGTAGTGGGTGTGTTCGGTGCCTTCCTGCTGTTCTATCTGGTCAACGGCCCCTCGAAGCTGCATCACGGCTTCTCGGGTAAGCTGGTGGCACGCTGGAGCAAGGCGGATCTGACTATCCACTGGGTGATGGCCATTGCCTGTATGCTGCTGATCTTCACCGGTTTAACCATCATGCTGGGGCGCCATGTACTCGAACCCTATGTGGGCTCGGGTTTGTGGGCATCGCTCATCTACGGCAGTAAGACAGTGCACGACTTTGCCGGGCCCGTGTTTATGTTGGCCTGGATACTGTGTGTGGTGAAGTGGATGCCGCTGCAAACCTTCAAGCTGTATGACCTTAAATGGTTCCTGCTGGTGGGTGGCTACATCAACTTTGGCCCCTTCAAGGGCAAGCATCCCGACAGTGGTTTCGCCAATGCCGGTGAGAAGATGTGGTTCTGGACCCTGACCATCTTCGGTCTGTTTATCAGCGTGACCGGGGTGATGTTGGTGCTGCCAGGCCTGGATCTGCCGCGGGAAGCCTCAATGGCGGCCCTGCTGATCCACGCCATCAGTGCCATCATCATCATCGCCTTTACCATAGTGCATATCTGGATGGCGACAGTGCTCAGCGAAGGTGGTATGGAGTGTATGAAGTCCGGTTACTGTGATGAAAACTGGGCTATTCAACACCACAACCTCTGGTACGATGAAATCAAAGCCAATGGCAGCTTGAAATACAAGGACTGATCTATAGTCCAGTGTTGAAAAGGGCCCAGTTTTTACTGGGCCTTTCTACATAATCTGGCACCACAACCTCTGGCTTTTTACAACATCCAGCGAAATCAAGGCCAATGGCAGCTTGAAATACAAGGACTGATGTCTGGTCCAGTGTTGAGAAAGGCCCAGTTTTGACTGGGCCTTTTTGCACAATCGGACACCACAGCCTCTAGTACGATGAAATCAAAGCCAATGGCAGCTTGAAATACAAGGACTGACGTTTAGTCCATTGCTGAAAAGGCCCAGTTTTGACTGGGCCTTTTTGCACAATCGGACACCACAACCTCTGGTACGATGAAATCAAAGCCAATGGCAGCTTGAAATACAAGGACTGACGTTTAGTCCATTGCTGAAAAGGCCCAGTTTGACTGGGCCTTTTTGTGTCTGCAAGGGGGCCTCTGCCGCCGAGACCACCAAACCTTCTGACGCTATCAAACGGCTGGCCTCTCATTTCTGCTTTGCTCTTCCATCTTGTCCATCTCCTTGCCAATACACTCTTTCAATGGCGCTCATGCCGCACAAGATTTTCACAAATTTAACGATTTTGAATTGTTGTATCAAAGGGTTACCTCCTCACCTTTTTGATGAATTCTTGCGTTTGTTAACAGAACGCGACTCTCAATGGCTGCGCTAGGCCACAACACTGCGCCAGATCAAGTCTGCGTCTCACGCGCGCGGCTAGAGTGGCGGCGAAAAATCCCTAACTCACTAATAAAAGTGAGTTTTACAACAATAATCATGCTTTTTGTTAACAGGGTGGGTCAGCCAGGCTGACCAACTCAGGAGTCGATATGAAAACAACCCCCAACAGCGCAGAGCGCCGGGCGTTTCTCAAGACCATGGCCATGGGCAGTGTTGCCGGTGTAGCAGTGGCCACTTGTGGCAGCGCGGTGGCACAGCCACTCGAGTCTGCGCCTGCCCAGTCCAAGGGCTATCGCGAGACAGACCATGTCCGCCGTTATTACGCCAGCTTACGCGGCGAGTAAAAGGAGTCAGTAATGAAACTTACCCGTACCTCAGACGTGGCCGCCAAGGTCGAGGCCAAGCCACTGGGCATGAGCCGCCGTCAATTTATGAAAACGGCCGGTATTGCCACCGGCGGCATTGCTGCAGCCTCCATGCTTGGCACTGGTATGATGCGCCGCGCCGAGGCCAAAGACGTACCCCATGATGCGCCGATTGAAATCAAGCGCACCATTTGCAGTGCCTGCGCCGTGGGTTGTGGCCTGTATGCCGAAGTGCAAAATGGCGTCTGGACCGGCCAGGAGCCGGCATTCGATCACCCCTTCAACGCCGGTGGTCACTGTGCCAAGGGTGCTGCGCTGCGTGAGCACGGCCATGGTGAAAAACGCCTCAAGTATCCGATGAAGCTTGAAGGCGGTAAGTGGAAGCGTATCAGCTGGGAGCAGGCGATTAACGAAGTGGGCGACAAGATGCTCAACATTCGTCAGGAGTCAGGCCCGGATTCTGTGTACTTCATGGGCTCGGCCAAGTTCTCCAACGAAGGCTGCTATATGTACCGCAAGCTCGCGGCCATGTGGGGTACCAACAACGTCGACCACTCGGCCCGTATTTGTCACTCTACCACTGTAGCCGGTGTGGCCAACACCTGGGGCTATGGTGCGCAAACCAACTCTTTCAACGACATTCAGAATGCCCGCGCCATCTTTTTTATCGGCGCCAACCCTGCCGAGGCACACCCTGTGTCCATGCAGCACATTCTGACTGCCAAAGAGCGCAACAACGCCAAGATAATCGTGGTCGACCCGCGCTTCTCCCGCACAGCGGCCCATGCCGACCTGCACGTGGGCATTCGCCCCGGCACTGATATTCCGTTTATTTACGGCATGTTGTGGCACATTTTTGAAAACGGCTGGGAAGACAAAACCTTTATCGACCAGCGCGTATTTGGTATGGACAAGATTCGCGAAGAAGCCAAAAAATTTCCGCCAAAAGAAGTGGCCGATATCACGGGTGTCTCTGAAGAGGCCATTTATCAGGCTGCCAAACTGATGGCCGATAACCGCCCCGGCACCGTGGTGTGGTGTATGGGCGGTACCCAGCACCATGTGGGTAACGCAAATACCCGTGCCTACAGTATTCTGCAGCTGGCGCTGGGTAATATGGGCGTATCCGGTGGTGGTACCAACATCTTCCGAGGTCACGACAACGTACAGGGCGCCACCGACCTGGGCCTGCTGTTTGACAACCTGCCCGGCTACTACGGCCTGACCAGCGCCGCCTGGCAGCATTGGACTCACGTGTGGGATCTGGATCTGGAATGGGTCAAGGGGCGTTTCGACCACGGCACCTACCTGGGCCGCGAGCCCATGACCACCCCCGGTATTCCTTGCTCCCGCTGGCACGATGGTGTGCTGGAAGACAAGGCCAAGCTGGCGCAGAAAGACAATATCCGTCTGGCGTTTTTCTGGGGGCAGTCGGTTAACACCGAAACCCGTCAGCGCGAAGTCCGTGATGCACTGGACAAGATGGACACAGTGGTCGTGGTTGACCCCTTCCCAACCATGGCCGGTGTTATGCACCGCCGTAAAGACGGCGTTTACCTGCTGCCTGCAGCTACCCAGTTTGAGACCCGTGGCTCCATCTCCAACTCGGGCCGCTCTATCCAGTGGCGTGAACAGGTTATCGAGCCGCTGTTTGAGTCCAAGACCGACATCGAAATCATGTACCGTCTGGCGGAAAAGCTGGGTATTGCCGAGCAATACACCAAGCGCATCAGCAAAGAAAATGGTGTGCCGCTGATTGAAGACATCACCCGCGAAATCAACCGCGGCATGTGGACCATCGGCATGACAGGTCAGAGCCCTGAGCGTATCAAGGCCCACACCATGAACTGGGGCACCTTCTCGCAGAAGAGCCTCGAAGCCGAAGGTGGCCCATGTAAGGGCGAAACCTACGGTCTGCCATGGCCATGTTGGGGCACGCCTGAGATGAAACACCCGGGCACCCAGATTCTCTATAACACAAGCAAACATGTGAAAGACGGCGGCGGCAACTTCCGTGCCCGTTATGGCGTTGAGTATCAGGGCCAAAATCTGCTGGCCGAGGGCTCCTTCTCCAAGGGCGCCGAGATTGAAGACGGCTATCCCGAATTTACCGCCGATATGCTCAAGCAATTGGGCTGGTGGGACGACCTGACCGCGGCCGAAAAAGCCGAGGCCGAAGGCAAAAACTGGAAGACGGATCTGTCCGGTGGCATCGTGCGCGTTGCCATCAAGCACGGCTGTATTCCTTTCGGTAACGCCCGTGCCCGCTGCCTGGTGTGGACCTTCCCCGATGCTGTGCCTGTGCACCGTGAACCGCTGTATACAGCCCGTCGCGATCTGGTGGCCAAGTACCCCACCTACGACGACATGCAGGTGCACCGTTTGCCTACCCTGTACAAATCGATTCAGGAAAAAGACTTCAGCGGCAGCTACCCGCTGGTGCTCACCTCCGGTCGTTTGGTGGAGTACGAGGGTGGCGGCGAAGAGTCCCGCTCCAACCCCTGGCTGGCCGAGCTGCAGCAGGAGATGTTTGTGGAAATCAATCCGGGCGACGCTGCCGACCGGGGTATTCGCAACAATGACAATGTCTGGCTGGAAGGCCCAGAGGGTGGCCGCATCCTCATCAAGGCACTGGTGACACCCAGGGTAAAACCCGGCGTGACCTTTATGCCTTACCACTTCGCCGGTGTGATGCATGGCGAGAGTCTGGCCCCCAACTATCCGGAAGGCACCGTGCCCTACGTCATCGGTGAATCCGCCAACACGGCGCTGACCTATGGCTACGACCCTGTGACCCAAATGCAGGAAACCAAGTCGAGCCTGTGTCAGATAGTAAAAGCCTGAGCGCGGTAATCTAGGAGATAAGTCATTATGGCTACAATGAAATTTTTGTGTGACACCAAGCGCTGCATCGAGTGCAACGGTTGCGTCACCGCCTGTAAAAACGAAAACGATTCCGCCCTCGAGTGGGGTATCCAGCGCCGCCGCGTGGTCACCATCCGTGATGGTGAGCCGGGTGAAGCCTCCATCTCGGTTGCTTGCATGCATTGCTCCGATGCCCCCTGCATGGCGGTGTGTCCGGCCAACTGCTTCTACAAAACAGAAGAAGGCATAGTGCTGCACGATAAGGACACCTGTATCGGCTGTGGCTACTGTCTGTACGCCTGTCCGTTTGGTGCGCCCCAGTTTCCCAAAAAGGGTGCCTTCGGCAGCCGCGGTAAAATGGACAAGTGCACCTTCTGTGCCGGTGGCCCGGAAGAAAACTTCTCCGATGCCGAGCGCCAGAAGTACGGCAGCAACCGTCTCGCGGAAGGCAAGCTGCCTATGTGTGCTGAGCTGTGTGCCACCAAGGCGCTGCTCGCCGGTGATGCGGAAGTGGTTTCCAGCATCTTCCGTGAGCGCGTCGCCTATCGTGGTGCCGACAACGGTGCCTGGAAGTAACTACAGCCAGGGGGCGGCCTGTTCGCCCCCAACGGAGGTTAACAATGAACAATTGGTTCAAAATCCTGGCCGTGGCTGTGCTACTCATGCTGGGGATGGGGCTTGGCCATGCGGCCGACGCCAACGCCCAACTGGGGGATGCCCAGATGTGGGCCGAGCTGAAAGATGGCGCTGTGGGTTACACCACCTCGACCAGTGAGTTTCATGGTCAGCCTATCAATACCTACGATCCCAGACTGCTGGAGGCGCGCGGCACCTGGTTGGCGCCGGGGCTGATGGCGGCACTGTTTGGCATGATAGTGGTGTTTGCCCTGTTCATCATGGTCAATGGTATCTCCAGGTTGCACCATGGTTTTTCGGGCAAGATGGTGTATCGCTGGTCCAAGCTGGATGTAAGCATTCACTGGCTGGGCGCCATTCCCTGCTTGCTGCTGATCCTCACAGGTTTGGTACTGCTGGCAGGCCGCTTCTTCTTCCAACCCTGGCTGGGTGAAGGCGTGTGGGCCGGTCTGGTGTATGCTGCCAAGCAGGTGCACGATGTCATGGCCATTCCATTTATGATTGGCTGGGCACTGATGACCCTGATGTGGGCCAAAAATCAGCTGCCGAAAATGTACGACATCAAGTGGTTTATGGTGGTGGGTGGCTATATCAACTTTGGCCCCTTCAAGAATCAGCATCCCGATGCCGGCTTTGCCAACGCCGGTGAGAAGATGTGGTTCTGGACCTTTGCCCTGTTCGGGCTGGTGATCTCTGCTTCCGGTATGTTGTTGCTGTTCCCTAATCTGTTCGAGCCAAGCCGCACCCTTAGCCTGACCGCGCTGATCCTGCACGGCATCAGCGCCATCATTATTTGTGCCTTCTCCATAGTGCACATCTTTATGGCGACCGTGATGTCTGAGGGCGGTATGGAGTGTATGGTGTCGGGCTACTGTGATGAGAACTGGGCTACGCAGCATCACAACCTGTGGTTTGATGAAATCAAAGCTAACGGTACTTTGAAGTATAAGGACTAAGTCCTTAACCTTTAGGTACACAAAAACCCTGCATTAACATGCGGGGTTTTTTATTGCCTGTCGGCAATTGGGAATGATCGTTTTGGTGGGCAGCCACACTGCCATGGGGTTGATCAGCTATCGCTGATTGATTTGGCAAGGCTTCGTCTTGCAAAAGGTCGTGGGCGTCCCGCCCACACCCGGGGAAGGGGCTTTGCTCGCCCAAAGCCCCCTCCACTCCAAAGGGCGCCCCACCGAAGTTGTTACCCTGCGTAAAATGCCTTCAATGCACGCAACCGGCACCGACTCACCATCCATGGCTCAACGGTGCCTGCTCCGTCGTCCCTGACGGAGCTTGCTATTGAAGACATTTTCCTCCGGCAACTTCGGAAGGGGGATGCGTAACTTGTCTTCAACTTGCCAAACAAAGAGAGCTTACTGCTCTGAGAGAAATTTTAAACTTTTCCTCTTTCTCTTCGCGCCGAAGCTCATGAAACACCTGATAGACAAGCTATCCCAATTCACAATGTGTTCAGAATTGTCTGGCATAAAGCGGTGGCTACTACACCTGCACTCAGTCGCCGGCGCGAAGAGGAGTCAGTTATTCGTGCGCCATGCTTGCTAAAAGCCGGCGTCACCAGTGGGCCAGGCGGGACTGTCCCCAAACGAGGATTGCCTGATGCTATCCACATGGGCAATGGCCTCTTCCATAATGGCCAGGCCTTCGCGTAATACCGATTCTTCCATGTTTAATGCCGGGTACAAGCGAACATTGGTTTGGCGATCATTGATGGCCCAAACGCCGTTTTCCATCATGCGGCTGCGTACTTCACGGGCAAACCACCAATCTTTTTGATGTTCATCCGGGCTGACAAAATTGACACCGAGTAATAAACCGTTGCAGCGTACTTCATTCACTATGCTGTAGCGGGTCCATTTCTGCATGATCCCTTTTGCAATCTCGCCAAGGTACGCCACGTATTCCACGATGTTTTCCCGCTCATACAGCTCCAGCGTTTTAAGCCCGGCACAGCAAGCGGCCGGTGAGCCGGCATAGGTTGAGCCAGTATGATAATGCTCATTGTCTCCCATTATTTCATCTCGGGCGGCGATGCCGGCACAAGGCTCAATCCCTCCGGAAATATTTTTGCCAAACACCAAAACATCCGGGATCACATCGTAGTGCTCTATGGCCCACATTTTGCCAGTGCGCCCCAGGCCGGTCAGCACTTCATCCACTATCATGACCCAGTCGTGTTTATTGCATAACTCACGCAAGCCCTGCATAAATCGCTTGGGTGGGATCCAGTTCCCGCCTTCGGCTAAGCCGGGTTCAATGATGAGTCCGGCAATGTTATTTGCCGGTACAATGCTGCTGGTTATGTGGTTGTCGATGTACCAAAGGCAATACTCGACATATTGCTCCTGGGTCATGCCTGCGGGAATTTCACCACTATAGGGATAAGGCGCTGTGATCACCCCGCCGGACCAGGCTTCCATGTAGTGATTGTTATTACTGGTGCCCGAGAGCATTTTTGACCCCAGAGCTTCGCCATGGAAACTTGAGCTAAAGGAAATAATATAACGGCGTTTGGTGTGGGTGAGGGCTAAATTAACTGCGGCCTCTGCCGCCTCAGTACCTGAGATTTCAAAGTTAATTCTTGTTAACGCCCTATTTGGCATGATTTGCACGAGCTTTTCGGCCAATTCATAACGATGAGGCGTGTCATAGTGAAAGCCATAACGTGTATGGGCCCAATGTACTGCCTCGACAATTTCAGGGTGCGCATTACCAAAGGGATTGGATGCCCAACCGTTTTGAAAATCGATGTACTGGTTGTCATCCAGGTCCCACACGAAGCTGCCCTGAGCGCGGCCCACCACAACCTGGCTTGCCCCTCTATAGCCACGGCGTGCCGCTTTCTTACACTCTTCTTCATAACGTAACCCGTTGCGGAACAAGGGAATGCCCCGCTCCAGCATCGCCTTTGATTTCGGGCCCGGGAGCTTATAGTTCATTTTCATTATCGAATTCATCATGAAGCCTCTTAACCGTGTGTGCTTTCAATATATGAAGTTGATAACAAGATAAAAATTGATTTGATATCCAAGCTCGTTTGAGTTTTAGTCAAATATAGTCGATTCCACCTTAAAACAAATACATGACCCAACGCCCCTATAACTTGCCCCCTTTAAACGCATTGAAATCCTTTGAAGCTTTTAGCCGCCATCTTAATTTGCGGGATGCAGCGCAAGAGTTATGCGTAACAGAGTCGGCGGTGAGCCGGCAGTTAAAGCAACTGGAAGGGTATTTGGGCGTGAAATTGTTAGAGCGGGTTGGGCGTAACTCCCAGCTAACGGATGTCGGCCAGCATTATTCCAGGGCGCTCAGCCAGGGGCTGTATGTTATGAGTGAGGCGACCGAACGACTTTTCCCACCGCTTACGCGTTATGGTTTCCGGCAAGTGTTAAAAATAGGGGTGGGCCCTGTATTTGCCGAATACTGGTTATCCAAACGCTTGGGAGAATTCAGGGCATTACATCCAAATATCGACTTGGAGTTGCACGTTAATCACAACTTACTTCTGGAAGCGCCATTGGAGCGCGTTGACCTGGAGATTTATACCGGCAACGCGACTCACAATGAGTTTCTCTGTGACCGCTTGTTTCAGATCCAGGATTTTGCCGTCTGCAGCCCGTCGTTACTCAAACGGATAGGTCATGTGACCAAGGTAAGCGAATTGCGTAAATTCCCTCTGCTGCATGAGGGCTCCACCCACTGGTGGTCTGAATGGTTTAAAAGTGCGGGTTGCCAACAACAGCCCGCCAAACACGGCCCCATAGTATACGACCAAATCCAGTGTATTAAGCTGGCGCTGGCAGGTGAGGGGATTGCCTTGGCTGATCATATTTCGACACTCGATCACATTAAAAATGGTGAGCTGGTTCGGCCCACAACACATAAATTGATCACGGCACACTGGATTAGTTTGCTGATTAAACCCGAAAAGAGGCAGGAAGCCCCTGTCGTCGCCTTTAGAGATTGGTTGCTCGGCAGCATGCAGGAGTTCAAATCGAGCCTGGGGGATTATCACGAATAACCACAAGTACCAACGAGATAGCCGGCTAAAAAATAGGGGGTAACCGCCTTGGCATTTATGTCATATCCCAGGTGCTCACGAATTATTGGGCACCGTTGCCATCCTTGGCACCAGCATGCCAGCTGACCAATACCGAGTCACAATCCATGGCGTTTGTTTCTCTGTTGTAATGGTGCGATAAACGAACTGTGTATTCGTGATGGCTAAAATATGCGCTGCTTAACAAAAACGGTAATCTAAACTTGCTGCAACGGCCAAATTGGTGGAAGTTCACATTTTACCTATGTCTAAATGGGTAGGCTATGGATAGCAAACTCGAAATGTTTTCTTTTTATTTCAAAAAGATCCATTTCAGATAATCTTTGACAGGAAGCCCTATGACCAGCAGTTCAACCTTAGCCATTACCGCCGCCCATCAGGCGCAAGTCGATATTACTCTGCCGGCATGGCTGCTGGGCACCGCCGAACGGGTGATGAACTTCTATGTTGATCGCAATCTGCGGCTCGATAACCTGTCTGTTGATACCATGCCCGCCCCAGTGCCCGGTAAAAAGTACATGCTTTATGCACATGTGCCTTTCTGCCATACCCTCTGTTCTTACTGCACCTTCCACCGCTTTACCTTCAAGGAAGACAAGGCTCGCGCTTATTTTATTTCCCTGCGTAAAGAGATGACCATGGCGAAGGAGCTCGGTTACGACTTCGAGTCCATGTATATCGGTGGCGGCACCACCACTGTGCTGGAAGACGAGCTGGCCCGCACCATTGAGCATGCCAGACTGCTGTTCCCCTCCATTAAGGAAGTCTCCTGCGAGTCAGACCCGCGCCACCTGGCGAGCCCCGAGTTCCGTCAGCTCAAGGGGCTGGTTGACCGCATGTCCATTGGGGTGCAGAGTTTCGATGACGGCATCCTCAAGATGACTGACCGTTTCGAAAAGTTTGGCTCGGGGCTGCAAACCTTCGACCGTATTCAGGCGGCCAAGGAGCTGTTCCCCATCATCAACGTGGATCTGATTTTCGGCTTCCGGGGCCAAACCGAAGAGGTGATCCAGCGGGATCTCGACATGGCCCGCCGCCTCGACCCAAGGCAGATCACCACCTACCCGCTGATGATCACCCATCAGACCCGTAAGAGTGTAAAGGGCAAGCTGGCGGCGCCCCAGGCGGATCTGGCTCGTCAGTACAGCCAAATCCTCACCAGCCTGCGTGGCCAGTACAACCAGTTGTCGAGCTGGGCATTCGGCAAAGCCAACGATGAGGGCTTTGATGAGTATGTAATTGATTATGATGAATATCTTGGTGTGGGTTCGGGTTCGTTCAGCTTCCTCGGCGACACCCTGTATGTGAACACCTTCTCGCTGCGCAAATATCAGGAGCGCATTGAGGCGGGCAAGATGAGCGTCGAGCAGCAAAAACGCTACGACACCAAGGCCATCATGCAGTACCGCTTCTTGCTGGGGCTCTTCTCGGGCAGGCTGTCGCGCCAGTATTTCCGCGACACCTTTGGCGTTAACCTTGATACCGCGCTGTTCAAGGAAATGGCCGCCATGAAGCTGATTGGCGCCCTGAAAAACGACCCAGCCAATCCAGAGGAACTCCTGGTTACCGACAACGGCAATCTGATGGGCCTGCTGATGATGAAGGAGTTTTACTCCGGCATGGATAACGTACGGGCACAGCTGCGTCAACCGCTGAAGAATTGCGATATGTAAGACGTGCTTGTACCTGGAGGCGGTTAGCGGCCTTCAATAATACAGCGTTTACTCTGCGCTAAGGGTTACGGGATGGCCTGGTGCAACAAGGTCGCAATCTGTGTCCATAAGCCGCTGACATAAGCTGTCTGTACAAACCTGCTGGCGACCGTTGGCTTTTGCCCGGTAAAGCAGTTCATCAGCCTGACGAATCGCCTCTTCAATGTCAGGGATTTCAGTTGCGCCGTTATCCTCAAGAGCAGCAATACCGGCTGAGAAGCTAACGCTAAAGCCAATGGCGGGATCCTGCTGACACGCATGAGTAAATGCGCGCTGCACACGCTGTAGCAGGCCTGCAAATATGATGGGGTCTTTCTCCGTCGCCAGCAGAATAAACTCCTCACCACCAAAGCGACCGATAATGTCTGTTTGCCTCAACGTCGTTTTCGCCCCATGAGCAAATGCCCGCAAGACGGCGTCACCGACGTGATGCCCATGTTTATCATTGATGGCTTTAAAAAAATCCAGATCCAACAGAGCAACGGATAATGGGAACTGCTGACGTTCGGCAAGACGCTGCATCTGACGGGCCTGATGCAAAAAAGCACGTCGGTTAAGCAATCCCGTTAAGGGATCCGTATCCGAGAGTTGTTGCAGTTTTATCCTGTGTTGGCGGCTGCGAAGTAGGTACAGCGACAATATCAGGGTGATCATGACGCCTGCACTAATCACTATCAGTGTAATATGCAGTCTTGATTTTGCTTTTTGTTCTGCCGCTGCAATACGGGCTGCTTGTTTTTCTTGCTCTGCGGCCTGTGTTTCTTCTTGAGCCAACGCCAAGCGGGTTTGAAAACTGCTTAACATTAATGACCGCGCCTCTGCGTCTTTTGCGGTTCTTAACTGATGATAACGCTGAGAGGCTTCAAGTGCTGCCTGATAATGACCTTGTTTCTGGTAAATTTGTTGCAGTAGATCCTGACGCTCCCAATTATCTTCTGCTGTAATTCTGTCAGCCATTGCTTGCGCCGCTGACAGATTCCCCAGCAATAGGTACGATAGCCCCGCATAATATGCAGAGCTATCATTCAGGTGCGGTATTTGCTGCACGGGATTGAAGTGCATTAATCGATTTACATTGGAAAAGTCGCCTTGCTGAATTTCGGCGAGCCAAACAATTTTCTCCATCACATCTGAACAGGCGATATTATTGTGAGCAGACAGTGAAGCCTGTGCATAACGAACCTTTTCCTCGAATGGCAGAAAATACATATTGGCAATGTTGCAGTAAATAATTGCGATGTGTTCCGAGTGATTTTTCTGCTCATAGTGCTGTGCGAGTCTGCCGTATTGCTCAATGGCCTGTTCCGTGTCACCAATCAAACTGCTGTGGTATGCTAGCTCTTCTTCAAGATAAAATAATAGGTCTTTGCTGTTTGTACTTAATTCAAATTCCTTTGAAATTTGTGAGAGACGAAAGAGAGGTTGTGGGATTTTTTCAAAAAGTTGAAGTTTATAATATGTTTCAAGTAAGTGTTTTAAAAAAATAACATGTATATACGGTATGTTTTCTAGTTCAGGTTTTTTTTGTAAATCTTCAAGTAATTTTACTGCCAGTTCAGGGTTGTTTTGATAGGCATATATTTCATAGCTTTTAACTGTCATAGCATAGATGTATAGCTCTGGTTGTTTATCATAACTAATCAAATCAAATGCTTTAGATAAGCTTTCATTAATATAAAATATTCCATGGAACCGCAGTTTTTCTGCTTTAAAAGTTAATAATGCGGCTTTTCTTACAGGCTCGTATTTTGCTTTGTTAATGCTTAGGTCTATCTTAGCGATAACGCTGTCCAGATTATCTTGTGAGAGTGATTTGTCCAATTGTGCCAGCTCTTCCTGAAGCTCTGCCATGCCGTATCGCTCTTGTGCCAGGGTCGCTTGTGTTACCAGCAGTGACATCATCCCTGCAATGACGAGCCGAATAAAACGCAGCATGAACTTATCACTATCCATGTGGATAGCAGACTTAAAACGCGAATAGAGCAAAGCACTGAAGATCAACAAAGTCACTCCAATAGCAAGTTTTATACAATGTTACATATAATCAAAAAATAGGCTGTCGTATTTTGCTTGTTTTGTGAACAAAATGTCTGTTTGTTGTCATTCCACACGAAGCCACAGCCAATGTCGAAATATTCGTTAATTACCCTGGTGTTAAAGTCCGAGGGACTATCCGAACGCTGAACTTCGCCTGCCCACCTTTTGCTCTGGCATGGGATGCTCCCGATAACTGGCGCTACTTAAAGCAGCGCACTTGTTATCCCCTTGTGGCTTGATTCCGTATTAGCCTTCTTCTCGTTTCTCGGTATCGCAGGAGACGGCGAAATATTCCGGCGCTGTGCTTAAGGTAAATCTGGGGTAGAGGCTAATCAGTTCTTCATAAGCAGCCGGTTTACGGTGCTGCAACTCAAACAGGGCTCTCAGGTGATGTTCCTTGAGTCCGCCGGGGTTTTGTTCTATCACATTCATCACCCTTTCTCTGTCGATATTAAGACCAAACATGGTGAAGGAACCTGTAGAGAAGGACTTGATGGTAAAGTAGAGCGGATCCAGTTCGTCATCGTGCCATTCGAGGTTGGGATGGCTGCCGCTGATACTTTCATAGACATGCGGCTCGCCCATTTTAGCCGCCGCCAGCGCAATGGTTTTGATTTCCTTGTCGGTCCAGGGAATATCACTGGCCCAAAAAAGCCATGCGGTTGAATCCAGCTGCCCCAACATCGCCAGCAGTGTTTTGCGGTCCGGCTGAGCACCTTGTTGCTTTAACCACTGAGCGACTTCCAGGCTGGGCATATTGAAGTTAAGTGCTAAAAAAGTGTTGCTGAGCAGCACCATGTATGACCTGTTTTCCTCTGAGGAAGCCTGTGCCAGTAATGCGTCAACGGGGTATTGCTGCCAGTCTGTTGTTTGTTGCATGGCATCCCGCAGGGGCGCAATTAGCTCGTTCATTTGCGAAGGCAGACTGGTATCAGAAGACCAGATGTTCTCGGTGCAGTGGCGTATTTCGGGGGAGTTTTTCACTTTGTCGATAAAAGGCGATTCGCGATATTGAGCGAGTTTCTCCGGGGTGAATTGGCGGGCATCAAACCAGGCCTGCCGCTGTTCACATTGCGTTATACGTGCCCTGGTGTCGTCGTCCAGAGCGCTGCCGATATTCCCAAGCTGCTGCAAAAGGTCTTGTCTGGCGGTAACGTCATAGCTATCTGTGTACGCTACGTGAACAGAAAATCCTTGTTCTTCCAGAACTTTTACTGTGCGAGTTGCTCGTCCACCCCATGGCATTTTTTTGGCTCTGCTCAGCATCACCGGCTGCGCTTGGGGTAACTTTTCCCAAAGCTTGGTAAAGGCCTCAGTGCTAACAAGCTTCTCGGTAATTTCCAAATGTAGACCATTGAGAGTGGCGTACATCAGCTGGTTTTCGTACGCAGCATCGGATTGCAGCAGGGCTGGAAAGGTATCCAGTAAGGTAGCGGCAGATGTCAGGTCACCAACCTGCAGCGACGTCATATAAAAGCGTGGTACCGGGCTTAAATAGCGGTTTTCAAGTATTTCGGAAGGCACAGAAGCACCGCGAAATTGGGAAATATAGGTATCAATATTTCCTTTGTCTGGCACCCTGTTCCAAATGTCAGGAAATTGCGTTTGCCACATTTCGGCTAACATACGCTCCAGAACTGACAGGTTGAGCGCCAGGTCGCTGGTTGCAGGAAGTTGAAAGACGCTGTTTGCCGATCGCAGCAATTCACGGCCCGGCTCACTTTGAGACAGAAAAGACTCAGCTGTTAACACCGCCTCACGTAGTTTGACGAATCGATAGAAATCCCGGCCTTTATCGAAGTCGTCCACAGCCAATGCATCGGCTACATCCAAGAGTGGTTCGCCCTGCTCGTAGAGTTGCCACGCCATCAGAGTGCGCTGCTGTTGCTGTTTGTATTGGGCATCAGCGCCCAGACCTGCAGCCCGCAGACACTCGACGGCACTGAGACCGGTCTCCAACGGGCTATCGTCGAAGGTTTGCAGCTCCGTTTGCTGGTTTGCGGTTGAAATAGCGCCAGCGGCTTCTTCCGGGGTTGATGGGGCGTTCTCGGACGCCACTTTCTCACCCGAAACTGAGGTGGTGTGTGTTGGCATTAGTAAGGTTAACGCGCCAACAATGCCCAGGATGGCGGCGATGGCCAAGGTGATTTGGGTTTTATTCATGACAATCCCTGTAACGCGAGCTATTTGCCGCCATGTTGCTGTTGCGCTGGTATCACGCCGTGGCTGAGTTCTGGCGGTCCTTGCCGTATTCGAGTTCACTTAAAGCACTCATGTTTTCATACTGTTACCTTTGATTCAAGGGGCGAAACCATCGGGTTTCCCGGCTTTTCCGGTAAAACGCCCGCCCACGGAAAGTCCTTTGTGGGGGGCATGTGTGGTGAGGCGCAGTTCAAGAGATGACGGAGCAGGTCTGTTTTGATAAAGATGCATCATTTACGAAGATACTGGATTGAATATGCCTGATTTAAGCGACGGCGAGCTCTATTACGATACGCGCTTTGAGCAACTGGACATGGCGAATGCCTGCTTTCGGGACATGGAGTTTGAAGATTGCGTGTTTTCAGATTGCGACTTTTCGGCTGCCCGATTTCAACACTGCCGCTTTAACCAATGCCGCTTTGAGCGCTGCAACCTGAGCCTGGTGGTGTTTGCCGCCAGCCGTTTGTTTGGTGTGAGCTTTGTTGAGAGCAAACTCATCGGCGTGGATTGGACCCGAGCTGATTGGCCCGACTTTCATCGGGATTTTGAGTTGGCATTCCAGCGGTGCATCCTGAATGACTCGTCATTTTACGGCCTGACAATGAAGCAGCTTATGATGGCCGAATGCCGGGTGCAGGAAGTGGATTTTCGCCACAGTAACTTCAGCGGCGCCAGTCTCACCCACTGCGACTTCTCCGGCAGTCTATTTGTGCAAACCAATTTAAGTCGTGCCGACTTCAGCGGCTCTGAAGGTTTTAATATCAATGTGCTCGAGAACACCCTCAAGGGCGCAACCTTTTCGCGCTTCGATGCCTTGAGTCTGCTTGAGTCGCTGGGCATTGAGCTGGTGGATTAGCTTTGGGCCAATTCGGCTATCAGTTGAGCAGCATCTTGTCATTTTCAAGGGAAGGGATTGAGGTGAAGTTGCAGAGCCAACAACAATGTTATTGGATTGTTCTCTGTTAACCATATGAAAATAAGAATCTTGTCAGCATAACCATTTTTATTGTGCGATTTTTATTGGTGGCTGTGATACGTTGAGCAAACGACTAAGTTACAGGTTCAGTCAATCATGCACAGAGCTGTCACTTCGGCCTTCCGGGTATCTATCATTTATGCGGTTTTTGCCGGGTTTTGGATCCTGTTTTCAGATATCGCCGTCGAAATACTGCTCGACAGTCCACAGCTTCGCGCTATAGCACAAACGTACAAGGGATTGGCCTTTGTCATCATCACGGCAACCCTGCTGCTGATGTTGGTGCTCAGGAGTAACAGGGCGCTGGAAAAAGCCAATGAAATGGACAGCCTCACCGGCCTTTGCAGTCTCAGCGTGTTTATTCGTTCCTTGAATAACACCATCCGCAAGCTTAAAACCAATGAACGCCTTATTCTGGGTTATCTGGACATCGACGATTTCAAGCAAATCAACGACAACTTTGGCTATGAGCGTGCCGATGCTTTCTTGCGTGATTTGGCCAACGACATCACTGATGCCGCCCTGCCAGGCTCTGTGGTTTCACGCTTACACGCAGATCAATTTGCCAGTTTTGTTCGCTTGGATACTTCGGTGGATATGGAAGCCCATGTACGGGGATTTCAACGTTTATTCGCCCACCGGGCCAGGCAACATGGGATTGATGCCACTTGTTGTATCGGTGTCGCCCTGTTTCCAGCCGATGGCACCAATGCCAAAGATATGATGGTATCGGCCACCGAAGCGCTGAATATGGCCAAAAAGAAGAAAAATGCCATCCAGTACCACGATAAGGCGCTCAGCGAAAAAGCCTTGCAACGCCGCCAGTTGGTTATGGATTTACGCCAAGCCATCAGTGACGAAGTCCTGTCGCTGGTATATCAGCCCAAATATGATCTGAGTACGCTCACTGCCTGTGGCGTTGAAGTGCTGGTGCGCTGGCATCACCCGGTGAAGGGGTATATTGCTCCCGATGTGTTTATTCCGCTTGCAGAGGAAATCGGCCTGACAGCCGCCATCTCCAAGCTGGTGGTCGACAAAGCGGCTGCGGAGCTTGGCAGTGCAGGTTTGCTGGACGGCAGTCTGGCGCATGTGGCCGTAAATGTGTCGGCGGACGAATTCAATAACGCCGACGAAATGTATGCATTGACCCAATTTATCAAGAGTAAAAAGGCCCTGGCACCCTTTGTGCGGATTGAAATTACTGAAACCGCCACCCTCACAGATATGCATAAGAGTGTGGAGATTATTTCCAACCTGCAGGCCAGTGGTATCACCTTTTCCATCGATGATTTCGGTACCGGTTACACCTCTTTGGCGATGCTAAAAGACCTGACTGTTGATGAGATTAAAATCGACCGCAGTTTTGTTTCAGGGGTGGAGCAGGACGAGCGATCACGCACCATTGTCAGCGCTATTGTTGCCATGGCCCAGAGTTTTGATATTCATATCGTGGCGGAAGGGGTCGAAAATGCCGCGCAGCTGAAAATTTTGCAGGATATGGGATGTCAGCAGGCTCAGGGTTATTATCTGGGACGCCCCATGGCATTGCATGATTTGGTGAAGCATCTGAATCAAGACGCCACCGAGTTCAGCGCAGCTCACTGAGGGGCGAGGCTAAGATACTGGCCAGCGCCCAGGGTAAAAAGCCACAGCCCCCAGAGGCTGTGTTCCAGCACGCAGGC
Source organism: Shewanella amazonensis SB2B (assembly GCF_000015245.1). Lineage (NCBI taxonomy): Bacteria > Pseudomonadati > Pseudomonadota > Gammaproteobacteria > Alteromonadales > Shewanellaceae > Shewanella > Shewanella amazonensis. Next base: position 4,233,406 of record NC_008700.1, on the reverse strand, counting down.
TGCGGTGGAGCGGGAGCTGGCATAGGTATAGGCAAACATCAGCCCTCCAATAAACGCCAGTACTACGGCAATCCAGTTCGCATAAATAATATGGGCCAGGGCGAATACCGCCGCACTGACCCAGGTCCTCAGCGTCTTGCTTGGCATAATCCCTTTGAATCGATGAAATAAATAAGTGCGAAATATCAGCTCTTGTGGGATCACTGAAAAAAGCGGATATAGGGCCAGCAGCAAACACCAGCTGTAAAAATCGCGGGTGGGCAGTACAAAAATCTGCTCCGGGGCATAAGCAGACAGAGCCAGGACGGATATCAATACGCCAAGAGCAAACAGCGTCGGAGAGTACCACAGCAGGTGTTTCAAATTGGCATAGTTGGTCAGGCGAAAACGCTTGAAGCGACTGTCGTTCAGGATCAAATACAGGCAAAAGAGCGCCAGCAGACACAGCACCGGTAGCAACCAGTTGCTCAATAGGTGTCGATAGTGAAAAGCGATGAATGGCAGAAGCACAAACATGCAGACAAACTCTGCCCAGCGCAGTAATCGGCTTGTCATTTCTTTCCCCCATGGGTACCTAACAACACTAGCACAGGACGTGATGTCCTGTTTCGCCATCTTGGGTTGCGGAATTTTTTGGCAATAAATTCAACCTACGGTCATACTCAAGTGCCAGAAAGGGAGGCCGGGACCCAATATGACATCAAAGACTGTGTGGCTGATTATTCTGTTGGGTTATGGGCTCTTGGGAGCCCTGTTTGCGGGAGCCTGGATACTCGGCTTGTGGCAGGCCGGTTTGCTGCTCATGGCGGCATTTGGTGCCCTGGTTGCCTGGGTTATCAGGCGCCAGTTCGCCGATAGTGCCCAGTTGTTGGCACGGTCCATGAACATTCAAAACGGCAGTGTCGATTTGCAAGTCCGGCTCGATACCGCGAACCATTCCTCCCTGCGTGAATGTATCGAGGCCAGCAACGCCCTGCGGGTCTTTATGGATGTGCAACTCCTGTCGGTGTCTGAATCTGTGGGGCGTCTCATTCCTATCTCTTCCGAATTATCAGAGTCATACTCAAATATGACCCAAAAGGTCAGCCTGCAAAATCAAGTCAGCGGTGCCATAGAAACCGACATGGAGTCTATGTGGCAGGCCTGTTTGCATGTGCAGGCCATGACAGAGCGCATTGTGGTGGCCTCCAATGCCAGTGATGACAAGGTCAAACAAGGCATGAGCACCACTCAGGTTGCCCTGACGAGTTTTCATGATCTCACCAAACGCCTTGAAAAAGCCTTTGCAGAGGTGGAACAACTCAAACAAAGCAGTGACAGAATTGGCGGCATTCTCGAGGTGATCAACTCGATTTCACAGCAAACAAACTTGCTTGCACTGAACGCAGCTATTGAGGCGGCAAGGGCCGGAGAGGCTGGCAGAGGGTTTGCTGTAGTGGCCGATGAAGTACGCTCTCTGGCTGGTCGCACCGCCGAGTCTACCCACGAGGTGCGTGCCATTACCGATGAGATATTGCGGGCGGTCAGTATGTTGTCCCAACACATTCATGAATCACACAACGAACTCTCTGTGACCCAGCAACAAATCGATGGGGTGGAAGTGTCCCTGTCCGGCATCGCCGAGGCCGTGCAGGAAACCAATGGCGCAGTCGCCGAGATTTCTCAGGCCATCGAAGAGCAGACCAGGGCCGCCAAACATGTTCGCCAGTCTATTGACGGATTGCAGGAGTTGAATCGGGATGCACTGACAGGCTCGCAGCTGCACACAGTTTCGGCGGATGACCTGACCCGGCTGGCGAACCATCTCTATGACAAGATGGCGGTGTTTACACTGTCACAGCACCCCGACAGCAAAACCTTTGTGCGCCGAAGCCAAAGCCGTCATGAGTCTGACGCTTCGGCGGCAGACTCTTCCGGGGTGGAGCTGTTCTAGCCGAGTCTGCTTGAGGTTAGTTGGTTGGTGTCGCCTTATGATCAGAGGGGTGATTGACGCCATCACAAACGGGAATTTCGCCCAAAAGAAAGGGGTCAACGCCTTCCAGACATCCCAGGTTATAACCAAACTCGGCTGGGTTGGAGCGACGTTGGTGATGAGTGTAAATGCCGCAGTTGCCGCAAAAGAAGTGCTTCGCCGTGCAGGTGTTGAATTGGTATTGGCGCAGCGCGTCCTGACCTTTGAGAATTTTCAGACCGGCCAAAGGCACACTGGCGGCAATGGCGCCCCGGCGACGACACATGGAGCAGTTGCAACGGCGGGGATTCACTATCCCATTGGGTAAATAAAGCTCCAACACCACGGCACCACAATGGCAGCTGGCAAGATGTTTTTCCCGTATTTGTGTATCACCCACCTGTTTAATCATCGCAGCACATCCCCCGGGTGCAGAGCCAATGAGAAGTCTTAAGGTACGGATGAAGCCGAGAGCGGGCAAGTAAAATGCGTGGGATTGGGTGTCAAAAGCGCCAGTTTGCTGGACAAAGCAAAAGGCCCAATACCTGATGGAGAGTTCGGCATCAAAATAAAAACCGGACGCCAAGGCGTCCGGTTTTGTCAGAGTAAGAGTTTACTCGACCTTGCTTTGGTCGCCCGCTTTGATCAGGGCGAAATCGTCCACCTTGATGTATTTGCGGAAGGCCTTGTTCAGATCATCTGCCGTCAGTGCTGCCAGTTTGGCTTCAAAGTCGGCATCAAAGGCCATGGAGCGATCGAGCTTGAGGTTGCCCACCAGGGTTCCTACCAACTCTTTGTCCTGCGAGCGGCTAACCTTACGGCCCTGCAGCAAGCCAGACTTGGCGGCTTCCACTTCGTCGGCGGTAAAGCCATCTTTCAGCAGCCTGGCAATCTCCTCCCGGAAGCCGAGTTCAACCTTGGCCAGGTTTTGTGGCGCGCAGATGGCGTAGGCACCCAGGGAGCCACGCTGATCTTCGCTGCTTAAGCGCAGGAAAGAACCGGCGCCATAGCTCAGGCCATCTTTCTGGCGCAAACGGGTGGCCAGGCGCGAGCTTAGGAAGCCGCCGCCAAGGATGTAGTTACCCAGGGTCAGTGCAGGCGCATCGGCATCCATGTCACCCACAGGCAGGCTGAGGGAGGCCACAAAGGTGGCGTTTTCCTTGTCTGGCGTGTTGAAGGTGATGGGCGAGGCATCGAGCTTCACATAAGGTGAGGCGATACGCTGATAGGTCTGCTTGCTCTTCCAGCCCTTGGTAAGGGTGTCCAGGGCGCTGACTGTGGCGTCTTTATCGAAGTCACCGATAATGGACACCTGCATCTGCTTGGCATTGTAGAAATCGCCGTGGTAACGCTTCACCTGCTTGAGAGTGAGCTTATCCAGCTCGGCCAACTGCTCTTCGAAAGTGCCCACGTAACGCGGGTCGTCCTTGCCATAGGGCGACTGGTGGCGGCTGTAGGCATTGAAGGCCAGCGACTGTGGATCCTGCAGGTTTTGCTCAATAGCCACCTTGGTTTCAGTCTTGTACAGCTCAAACTCTTTTTCAGGGAAGCTTGGGTTTCGCAGCACGTCTGTGACGATATCGAGCACCGGCAACAGGTTGGCCCTGGTGGTCTCTACCGAGGCAAACAGGTTGCCATTGCTGCCACCGATGCGCAGGCTCGCCTGCAGCTTATCCAGCTCTTCTTTGATTTGCTCGCGGCTGTACTTGCTTGAGCCGCGCAGCAGCATCTCACCCACGGCATCGCCAACGGCATTCTTGCCAGACAGGCTGCGCAGATCGCCAAACTGGCCGCTTATCCTCACCACCACGGATTCGCCGCGGGTCTTTTTTTGCAGCAAAGACACCTTGGTGCCTGAGTTCAGCGTGAGGGTTTCGGTGCGGCTGTCGATGTTGGTGTGTGACGGGTCGAAAGCTTCACCCTGTGCCACCTGCTCGCGGCCCTTATAGTCTTTCACCAGCGCATCGACGTCGGCCACCAGAGGAATCTCTACCCGTGCCGGCTTCTCGGCTGGAATAAAGCGCCCCAGGGTGCGGTTATTCTGGGTGAGATAGTATTCAGCCACCCGCTGTACTTCAGCGGCACTGACCTTCTCCAGGCGATCACGATTTAAAAACAGCAAACGCCAGTCGCCCATACCCAGCCACTCAGACAGCTCCAGCGCTACGCGCTCGGAGGAGTTGAAGGCAAGAGTCAGGTTTTTCAGCAGGGTACGCTTGGCCGTTTCTACTTCCTTATCGGTAATGGGCGTATTGCGAATGGACTCCAGCGTATCCAGCAGGGCCTTTTGGGTGGCATCCATGTCGGCCGTTTTGTCCATCTCGGCCATGAAAATGGCCACACCGGGATCTTGCCATTGGAAGTTCATCCCAAATACAGAGGAGGCCAGCTTGGCTTCTACCAGCGACTTGTGGAGGCGGCCGTTGGGGGTGGCCGACAGTACTTCATTGAGCACATCGATGGCGGCATAGTCTTCATGGGCGCCCGGTGGCACGTGGTAGATGGTGCCGAGCAGTTGCACGTCGCCAACCCGGCGCACGGTAACCTGACGTTCGCCATCCTGTGCCGGTTCGACTGTATACAGTGGTTCAATGGTGCGGTTTGGCTTGGGGATGTTGCCAAAGGTGGCTTCAATCTTTTTGAGCATGTCCTCTGGTGCAAACTTACCCGCCACAATCAGGGTGGCGTTGTCGGGCTGATAATACTTGCGGTAAAAGTCCTGCAGACGTTCGATGGAGACATTCTCCAAATCAGAGCGCGCTCCTATGGTGGATTTGCCATAGTTATGCCATTCAAAGGCAGACGCCATCATGCGTTGCAGTGTGATGCGAAAAGGACTGTTTTCGCCGCGCTCAAACTCGTTGCGTACCACAGTCATTTCACTGTCGAGATCTTTTTTGGCGATAAAGGAATTGACCATGCGGTCCGATTCCATCGACAAGGCCCAGTCGATGTTTTCTTCCGTAGCAGCGAAGGTCTCGAAGTAATTGGTGCGATCTGTCCAGGTGGTGCCATTGGGGCGGGCGCCGTGGGAGCTCAGTTCTGCCGGAATGTCCTTGTGCTTGGGGGTACCTTTGAACACCAGGTGCTCCAGCAGGTGGGCCATGCCGGTCTCACCGTAGTTTTCGTGCTTGGAACCGACTTTATAAGTCACGTTCACTGTCACGGTTTCTTTGGTGGGGTCGGGGAATAACAGTACCTTGAGACCATTGTCGAGGCGATATTCGCTGATACCTTCTACCTCGGTGACTTTTTGGAGGTCGGCGAATGCCTGAATGGGGGTGAGGCTGCACAGGGCCAGCACCATGGCGGTGGCCAGGCTTGGCAGGCGCCGCTTGAAAGTGGTTTGCATTGAGACGTCCTTTTCCTTGTTGAAGGGATTAAAAAATCAACATTAACAAGCCCTAATAACACAATCCAGTTTTTTGCGCTGTGGCGTGCCAACGCAACTTCCGGAGATGAAAATCTGCTGCTATCAGGAGAGCTGGCTATACTTTCAGACTGCGATTGCACTTTTATGCAAGTAATTCATTCACTTCAGTTGTCACCATTTTATGGACAGCCCGTGGAGACAGACCATGCCGAGGCCCGAGAGACCACAACAAGCGCTGGATTATGATGCAGCCCTGAGGCGGCTTGGCGGCAATCAGGGACTCTTGAATGCCGTGTTGGCAAAGTTTGCTGAAGATTTTCAAACGTTTCCACAACGCTTACTTAGCCTGTCTGAAGCGGGCCAATGGGACGAACTCAGGATACTTACTCACACTCTCAAAGGAAGTGCCGCCAACATCAGTGCCGGGCGCCTGAGCAGCGCCGCAGCTGCCATCGAAAGCCAGATTAAAACCGGTACTGGGGCCTTATCTACAGAGATGTGCCAGGAATGCAGCTATGCCTGGCAGGAATTATCGGATGCACTTGACGCCATACTCGAAGCCCAGCAGGGGCCAGAGTCGGTCGCTATGAGTCTCACTGAAATGCTGGTGCGACTGAACCGGTTGTTGGCGCTGATCGACAGCGATTTAGCCGCGGCAGACGCCATGTTTCTCGAACTGAGGCAACAGCGGGTGCCTGATAGATACCAGGATGATTTCAACCTGTTTATCAAACTATTCGATGCATTTGATGTGCGCGGAGCCAAATCGGTTTTGGCCAGAATGCTGGGGAGGGAAACCTGATGCGTGATAAACCGGAACTCTTGTTGGTGGATGACTCTCCCAACGAAATTCGTATTTTGATGGAAATTCTCAAGCAGGATTATCGTCTCAACGTGGCCACCAATGGTGCCCAGGCGCTGGAGATGATTGCCGAAACCACCCCTGATCTGGTGTTGATGGACGTGGTGATGGAACCCATGGACGGTTATGAGGCCTGTAGCCGTCTTAAGCTGGACTGGCCCGAATTGCCGGTGATATTTGTGTCGGCGAATACGGAAACCGATGAAATCCTCAAAGGCTTTGCTGCCGGCGGGCAGGACTACATCACCAAACCTTTTGAGCCCAAGATATTGCTGCGTAAGGTACGGCTTACCCTGTCACAGACAGCGCAGCGGCTGCAACTCTCAAGCGAAAAAAGGGAAGCCACAGCCATGGTGATGGCCGCCATGAACAGTGCGGCTGATATCAGTGTAGTGGTGAACTTTCTGCGGGCTTGTACCAAGCACAGGGATGCTCAGGCCCTGGTGCAGGAAATCTGCCGTGCCAGTGCCAATTTTGGGGTGCAGGTGTGCAGTCGTATTGTGGGCGTGGCTGAAAAACCCTTTTATGCCGCCAGTCAGGGGGCCGTGCAGCCCCTTGAGCAGGTGTTGATGGACAGGGCTTCGGAGTTTGAATGCCGTATGCTGGAAAAAGGTAATCGGCTGATTTTAAAGTTTTCATCCGTGGTGATGCTGGTGAAAAATCTGCCGGAAGAACCTTCGCGGGCCGGTGAGCTTAAAGACTATTTGCTTATCCTGATGGAAGCGGCACACGACCTCAATCAGCGGATCACCGCCGACACCAGCGTGGCGCAGCAGCGGCTTTCCCTCATGATGGACACCATCGACAAGTCCAGGGTAGCCCTTCAGGAAATCAAGGACTTTCAGGTAGACCACAAGGAAAAAAACCTCGCAATCATGAATCAGTTAATGCTGGAAATTGAAACCGGCTTTGTATCCATGGGGCTGTCGGAAGAGCAGGAAGTCTGGATAGCCGGTGTTATCAAAAACAAGCTGGATGAGAGTCTGGCGCACCTGGAATCAGGACTGACGGTCGACCGCAAGCTCCATGGCATAGTCGAGCAGCTTGATGCTCTGGTGCAAACCTTTTAATCGGCGCAGTCACAGCCCCGGCGCCAAAGTAACCCGGCGCCGAGGGCGGTGATCAGCATCAGGGTCGGTAACACCACAAAGTGCACCATGGGTGAGGCTGCCAGCTGAAAATTCAGCCACAGCAACAGATACCAGCTGACACCCAAATAACCGCTGCCCATCAAAACCTGAGTCAGAGAAAACTTTTTCATGGCCTTACCTCCTTGGTGGCGATGAAAAGAGTTTAAAAAAACATCAATAGGCCTTAAAGTGTCGTTAATGACAGTTTTATGGTTAAAAGTGACATGATGACTCAGACCACTCTCCCCACCCTGAATATCGCAATTCTGATACCCGAGACGCCGGTCATGAGCGGTGTGACGGCCTTTTTGGATCTGTTTCGTCATGCCAATACCTATGCAGAACGCACCGGCCAATCAGGTGTACCCCATGTGGAACCCAGGGTGTATTCGGCCCGGGGAGGCTGGGTGAGCGCCGAAGGAATAGGGATAGAGTCCGTGCCCGTGTCTGCGTTGGACCTGACGCAGGTCGATGCCTTGGTTATCTCGGCGCCGCTTATTCTGGATGGCCGCGATTTGCATCGCGAACTGGCCAGCTTCAAGGCCTTTGAAGATCATATCAAGGCATTGGCAGACAATGGCGTGCCCGTTGCTGCTTGCTGCGCCGGCGCTTTCTTATTGGCTGCCACCGGACTCCTGGATGGTCGCAAGGCCACAACAGCCTGGTGGCTGGCGCCGTTGTTTGAACAACACTTTCCCGAGGTTAGGCTGTCGATGGTGTCTTTGGTCGAACGCGATGGTCTGTTTTTTACTGCAGGGGCCTCCACAGCAAGCTACAGCCTGGGACTGGCTTTGTTAGAGCAGCTGGTGGATGAGCACTTTGCCCAGGCCATGGCCAAAGTCTTTCTAATCGACCCCAACCGCAGCTCCCAGCGGGTGTTTATGGATCAGGTGCCGCTTCAGCCCCTGCATACCGATCCCCAGGTGGCCGATATCATGCGCTGGATAAGCAATAACCTCACAGAAGATTTGGCCCTGGAGTCGCTGGCCGAGCGTTTTGCCATGGGTAAGCGCACCCTCATTCGCCGCTTCAAGGCAGCGCTGCACGACACCCCGTCGAGCTACATACAGAAACTGCGCATAGACAGGGCGAAGCGCTTACTGGAGCGCACCGATTTACCTCTGGAACGTATCCTGCCTGAGCTCGGGTATGAGGATGTCAGCTCGTTTCGAAAGCTCTTTATCCAACATACCAGTCTCACGCCCAAGGCTTACCGGGAGAAGTTTCGCCCCGGCGAGCGTTGTTGCGACCAATAGGGTGGCCTATATCATCCGGCAAGGGGGCAAAAGCATCGGACATATGCCCTAAAGCGGCGGGAAATGGGCATTTCGGCAGGGTCTTTCCCCCTTTGCACTGGAACTTTCGTTGTAAACTCCGGCCTTAAAAACCAAGACGTAACAGGTTGGAGTTTGCATGCCCCGGATTCACTTTGATATCAGTCCACGCCATTGGTGGCTTCGCCATTTGCACATCCCCTTATTACTGGGGCTGGCGTTTTTGGTGTTGGCGACCCATTGGGACTGGGATATTTCTGTGTCTTCAGCACTTTTCCGCCTGGAAGGCGGCGTGCATTCCTGGCCGCTGAGGTATTGGTGGTTAACCGAGAAGGTGCTGCATACCGGCGGGCGGGATTTGGTGCTACTGGCATCGTTATTGTTACTGGCGTTGACGGTAACCGCCGCGCTGAGCAAGCGTTTTAAGCCGTATCTGCGTGGATTTCTGTATCTCTTGTGCTCAGTGGCACTCAGCGTGCTGCTGGTGCGTTGGGGCAAGTCGCTGACTCAGGTGAATTGCCCCTGGGATTTAACCTTGTTCGGTGGCAAGTATCCCCATGTGCCTTTTCCGGCGAGCATGGAAGGTCCGGGCTTTGGGGGGCAATGCTTCCCCGGTGGCCATTCCAGTGGCGCCTTTGCCTGGGTCGCACTCTACTACTTTGCCATGGCTTACTTCCCCCGTTGGCGCTGGCGAGTGCTCGCCTCAGTGCTGGCAGTCGGGGCCGTGTTTGCCCTGACTCAGGAGCTTCGTGGTGCGCACTTTTTAACCCACGACATTACCAGTCTGTTGTTATCCTGGTTGGTGGCCACCCTGCTTTATCCACTGTTTTGGCGCCATGGTTTTAAGGCTGACACTGGCATCCCGGCTAACGCAGTCGCCAAACCAGACTGAGTCTTAATGTGGCAAACAGCAGTGTTGATGTCGCGGCGTTAAAATTGAGATAGCAGTCCAAGCAGCAGTAGCAGCGAAGAGAGTCCAATGGCGGCCTTGTGGAATCTGAGGTAAACAACCACAGGCGTATCCTGGCTGTCTTTCAGCTCACCCTGTTTTAAGGCTTCCTTGATGTAATTACTTCTTACCTGCGTGCCAGGATGGCGGTCGAAGCTATAGGCCTGATGCCAGATATGTGGGTAGTGACACTTGATGTGGGCTATCAGGCTGCGCCAGGCACCCAGGTCCAGTACCTGTAATGCCAGAACCAGATAAATGACATAATCAGCTGCGTGCATGTGATTTTTCCTCCCTGATAAATACTGGCCCGTCTCCATGACTGCCATTCTTTCTGCTTTGTTTTCCACGTGTTTGCCGCGTTATAACCCAAGCACTACCCCGTGCGACAAATTCCTCATTATTAAAGAAAATGGAGAATTTTCATACTGCCATTTACCCGGCCTTTCTCCTAGTATGTTCATCAAGAGAGGAATTTCGGGAGTTGAGTATGTCGGACCCGGGCCGCCCCAAGGGTGACAGTGACGCCAGAGCCAGATTAATTGCCGCGGCGATAGAGTGTTTTACTGAGCAGGGCTATCAGGCGGTGTCCACCCGCAGCATCGCCCGCACAGCCGGCGTGGATGCCGCCATGATCCGTTACTACTTCGGTGGCAAACCCGGGCTCTTTGAACACATGGTCAGGGAAGTCTTATCCCCCGTACTGGCGAGGTTTCAGAGCCTCTCGCAGCAAGGCGCACCGTCGGATTTGACGGCGCTGATGCAAACCTATTACCGCGCCATTGGTGCTCACCCCAGATTGCCCCGATTGATACTGACGGTATTGCACGAAGGCCACAGCAGTGAGGCATTCAGGTTGCTGATGTCAGTCTTTGGTGACGTATTGCGCCTGTCACACAGCTGGTTGATGCAGTCGTTGGTGGCCAATGGCGCCATTCGCGCCGACGTGGATCCGCAGCTGGCTCGTCTCAGTCTCATCAGCCTGATGGTGTTCCCCCTGATTGCCCCGCCTGCCCTGGTCGATTCGCTGGGGATAGACACCAGCCCAGAGGGGCTGATGCGCTTGGTGCCCCATCATATCGCTGTACTGAGCCAAGGTATTTTGGCAAGTGATGCCGGAGATAAATCATGAAGTTAATCAAATCCCCCCACTGGGTTGCTCTGTTTGCCCTGTGCCTCACGGCTTGCGGTGAGTCTTCGTCTGCGGTGTATGGCACCGTGGAACGTGACCGCTTAACCCTGACGGCGCCCACCACAGAACTGATAGCCGAGATCAAGGTACGTGAGGGGGACAGGGTGAGTGCAGGTACTGTGCTGCTGCAGCTAGACAGCCGCGCCGCCGACGCCAGGCTGGCGCAGGCAGTGGCCAATCTCGCCCAGGCAGAAGCCCGTCTTGCGGAGCTCACCAAGGGCGCCCGGGACGAAGAGTTGGCGCGTGCAGAGGCACGACTCGCCGGAGCCAGGGCCACCCTGAGTGAGGCGAGGGCCCAGTATGAACGCACAGTTCGTCTGGTCGCTGAGAAGGTCCTGACCGCTGCCGACCTCGACAGAGCCGTTGCCGGGAAAGACAGGGCTCAGGCTGATGTCGACAGTGCCAGCCAGGCGCTGAAGGAATTAATTGCCGGTACCCGCAGCGAACAATTATCTCAGGCCGCTGCCGCAGTGGAGGCCGCCCAGGCTCAGGTGACACTTGAACAAAAATTTAAGTCAGATTTAACCCTGATGGCCGCACGGGATGCCGTGGTTGACCTGTTGCCCTGGCGCGTGGGGGACAGAGTGAATCAGGGGAGCCAACTGGTGGGCTTGCTCGTCCAGAATGCTCCCTATGTCCGGGTCTATCTGCCTGCCTCTGCCCTCGATAAACTGCTTCCCGGCGCCGAGGTTGGAGTGCGGGTGGATGGGCGGCCGGAGCCGGTCATGGGCAAGGTGCGCAATATCCGCAGCGAACCCGCCTTTACCCCTTTTTATGCACTAAACGAGCGTGACAGGGCTCGCCTGATGTACCTGACCGATATCGACTTGCCTGTGGACGCAGGGTTGGCCACCGGGCTTGCTGTGGAAGTCTTGTTGCCGGAGGCAAACCATGAGTGAGGTGCTCGCGCCCCAAACCCTCACCACGGCCCCCCTCGCCATCGAGACCCGCGGTATGACCCGGCAATTTGGTGCCCTCAAAGCCGTGGATGGTGTGGATTTGGCGATTCCCCGCGGCAGCATTTACGGATTTCTCGGCCCCAATGGCTGTGGCAAGTCCACTTCCATCCGTATGCTGACAGGACTGCTTAAGCCGACCAGTGGGGAGATCAGGGTGTTGGGCGAGCCCCTTAAGGGTGCAGAGGAAAAACTGCGCCGCCGCATTGGCTACATGACTCAGAAATTCTCCCTCTACGAAAACCTGACCGTGTTGGAGAACCTGAGATTTGTGGCGCGCATCTATGGACTGCAAGGTAATAAAGCCAAAGACAGGATAGAGCAGCTCTTGTCCCTCTACAGTCTCGAAGGCCGCGAAAGCCAGATGGCGGGCTCCATGAGTGGTGGTCAGAAACAGCGGCTCGCGCTGGCGGCAGCCACCATACACGAGCCAGAACTGCTGTTTCTTGATGAGCCCACCTCAGCGGTGGACCCCGAAAACCGCCGCGAGTTTTGGGAACGTTTGTTTGATCTGTCGGCCAAGGGGTGCACTATTTTGGTGTCCACCCACTACATGGATGAGGCCGAGCGTTGCCATGGGCTTGCCATTCTGGAACGCGGTATCAAGCGCGCCGACGGCTCGCCCAAAGCACTGATGCAGGCCATGGGGGCCAGGGTGGTGGAAATCGGTGGCCAGGATTTGAGAGTGCTCAAGCAGCAATTGCTGGCTGAGGCGCCGGTATTGTCGGCGGCTCAGATTGGCAGTCGGCTGCGGGTGCTCATACGTAGCCAAATTGATGACCCCATAGCCTGGCTTGGCCAGCGCGTCGGCACTAGAGAAATGGACGAGGTCCGCCCCAGCCTTGAGGATGTGTTCGTGACCTGCACCGGTCAGCGAGCCGAAGGAGGTGCCCATGTGGCTTAGAATTCTGGCCATCCTCACCAAAGAGCTGAAACAGCTGTCACGGGATCGCATGACCTTCGGCATGATAGTGATGATCCCACTGGTACAGCTGATGCTGTTTGGTTACGCCATCAATACCGATGCCAGGCATCTGCCCGCCGGATTGGTGGATATGAGCGGCAACAGCCAGGGCAGAGCTCTGGTGCAGGCCGTTTCTGCCACGCAAGTGGTCGACTTTATTGAGTCTTATCAGTCAATTGCCCAGGCTGAGGAGGCGATTACCGCCGGACATGTGAAGGCTGCACTGGTGATCCCTGCTGACTTTGGTTCCCGTCTGATTAGCCATCCACAGGCACAGACCGGCCAGGGGGCCTATTTTTCGCGCCCGGTGGCACAGTGGCTGGTGGATGGTTCAGATACGGTGGTGGCTTCTACCATCAAGTCACTCAGAACCATGCCGTTATCTGAAGTGCTTGGGCTGCCGGTGCCCGAGAGCACCGCCACCATGGAGGTGGTGATGTACTTCAACCCCGAGCAACGTACCGTGGTCAACATAGTCCCGGGTCTTCTCGGGGTAATACTGACCATGACTATGGTGCTCTTTACCTCGGCCGCCATTGTGAGGGAGCGGGAGCAGGGTAACATGGAGTTTTTGATCACCACGCCGGTCAAGCCGCTGGAGCTGATGCTGGGCAAGATTTTGCCCTACGTGTTGGTGGGCTTTGTGCAGGTGGCCATTATTCTGGGAGCAGGTAAGTTGTTGTTCGCCCTGCCCATACGGGGAGGCCTTGAATCGCTGGCGTTGGCGGCCATGCTGTTTATTCTGGCGAGTCTCACCCTTGGCCTGGTGATTTCCACCATAGCCCGTACCCAACTGCAGGCCATGCAGATGACGGTGTTTATCCTGCTGCCATCCATACTGCTGTCCGGCTTTATGTTTCCCTACGAAGCCATGCCCGTACCGGCGCAGTGGATTGCCGAAGCTCTGCCGGCAACGCACTTTATGCGCATGTCCCGGGCAATTATTCTGCGGGATGCCGAGGTAACGCAGCTGGGATTCGATGCGCTCTGGTTGTTGGGTTTCTGTGCCCTGGGGCTGCTGGTGGCTACCCTCAAATTTAACAAACGACTGGATTGAAGCTGGGTGCCTGGCACTGACAAGCGGACGCTTCGGGGTTACACTGCCAAAGTCTCTTGATTGAATTGAGGTTTCTCCATGGGAAGGATGCTTTGGCTGTTGGTGTTTTTTGCCGTATTCCTCTGGTCGGCGGTGGGCCCCTTTGACCGCTTTACCTGGTTTCTGGAAGTGGTACCGGCGCTGATCGGGTTTGCTATCCTCGCAGCCACTGAGCGGCGTTTCCCGCTCACGCCTCTGGTGTATGGACTTATCCTTATCCACTGCGTGATCCTGATGGTGGGCGGTCATTACACCTATGCTGAGGTGCCGCTGTTTGACTGGCTGAAAGAGCCCATGGGTTGGGAGCGCAACAATTACGACAAGCTGGGGCATTTTGCCCAGGGTTTTATCCCCGCCATGATTGCCCGTGAATTGGTGCTGAGACTTGGTGTGATGCAAAAGGGCAACTGGTGCAATTTCTTTGTGGTGTGTTTCTGCCTGGCGCTGAGTGCGTTTTACGAACTCATCGAGTGGTGGGTGGCCATTGCAAGCGGTGAGGGCGCAGAGGCCTTTTTGGGGACTCAGGGGTATGTGTGGGACACCCAATCTGACATGGGCTTTGCTCTGCTTGGCGCCATAGTGGCTCTGCTCAGTTTAAGCCGGTGGCATGACCGCCAGTTGACGGCGTTGACATCCAGGGCCTGATAACAACAGATACTTAAAACCGCCCTGGGGCGGTTTTTTCTTTTAGATGTCAGTCTTTTTCATCATCGCCGCTGGGAGATGCCTTGTTTTTGCGCTGTTCCTGTTTGGCCGCATCGAGCTGTTTCAGGGATTCGGTGGGGATGGGAACAAGCGATATCAGCGGAAAGAATGCCAGAAAGAGATAGGCTCCCCTGGGCATGTTTCTCGCCCAGCGGTACAGGCGCCACATCAGCCATGGAAGTACCGCCAGCACCAGTATGACAAAGCCAATGAGTGGCTGCTCATCCATAGGCAATTTCCTGTCGGCAGTCGGCAATATGTCCTTATGGCGTTGATATGGTATTGAATCGCCAACTATCAAGTGTAGATGGTGCGGTCAGTTGCAGTGTCCGCCTGTCCGGACGGACAGCCTTGAGTGTCCGCGATGGGTGAACGGACAGCCAGCGTGAGTGTCCGGCGTTGTTTAAGTTTGCTAAAAAATCATCATAGTCAGTGTGTTACATGTTTGGCACGGGAGTTGATTAGTCTGTCTGTCCAACAGGGACGAACAATTAACCCAAGGAGCTTTACCATGAAAAACCTGACAATAAAAAATCTGACCGTAAAGGGTTTGCTGCTGGCCAGCGTCTGTGTGGCGCCATTTTGCCAGAGTGCTGATGTGGGCCAGCTTGAGCGGGAAATTCGCCAGAGCCTGAAGCAGGTTCAGCAGCAGGGGCTGGTGAGCGAACAAAGTGATATTCGCATAGAGCAGAGCCAGTCTTTTTCAGTGCTGACGCCCACGATGTCAACAGACTCCATGGTAGATAGCCGGGTGCAGATGCAAGCCCTGCCGCTGGAATCGGTCAGCGGTTTGCTGCCGGATTCATTCGATGGCGTGCGCTTGAGCGCGAGGGATTAAGCGTTATGAAATCTGCTTATGCCGCCGGAGCCGTGACTCTCCCATGGCCCGGTGGTGACAGAAAAAGTCGTCAGTTAAAACACAGGGAATAGGGCCGCTCGAGCAAGTTTTTGATATCGGCCATAGAAAACACCCGCGTCAACTCACCAAAACTGTCCCCATGGAAAAACACTCTCACAACCGGCAGTGAGAACACCCCAATCTGCCCACAAAGTACTTCCCCGGAGGCCTGGCAATCGATATAGGCCAGCGTCATGGCAGGGAACTCAGTTACCAGCAAACTGGCAATTTTTGGCTTGAGCACCTGACATACGCCGCAGTCTTTTCCGCCAATCAACAGTAATAGCCCCGGATGTTGCGCCAGTGCCTCGGCCAGTTGTTGCGGCGTTTCCAGCGTAAGCATGTCAAAGTCTCTCAATCTGAGTGTGATGGCACATTTTGCCACAGTTTTCGTAAGCCGGCTTGGATGCAATTTGACACTTTTAACCGACGGTATCCCTCCGGTGTTGGCGCTACACTGAATGGCTGAAAAGCTTGGTATTCCAAAAAGGAGATGCCCGATGAAAAGTGCGCTTACATCCGCCACTGTGATGAGTTTGTTCTTCTTGCTGCAGGCCTGTTCAACCACTCATCTCAGCCGTGATGAGTGGGAATTGAAGGTGAACGACTCCATCAGCCAGTGGCAACTGGAGAGTGTGAAAAAGGTGAATACCTTCAGGCTCGACAGCTGGGCCAGTCTGGGGGAAAAGCATCTGATCCTGCGTACCAGTCCAAGCAAGCCGTACTTGGTTGAGCTGGATGCCAGGTGTCCGCAACTCCACTTTGCCAGAGCGCTGATGCTTGACCAGACTATGCCTACCAGTTTGGATGCGGGCTTTGATTCGGTGTTTACCGTCCAGGAGCCGCATATAAAGTGCCGGATAAAGACTATCTATCCCCTAAACAGGGAACAGGATAAAGCCTTGCTGGCGCTGGATACGCAGGCCGCTGAAGACTAGACCGCCAACCGCAGGCGGTTAGCAGGACAGTTGCTTGCAGCAATTCTTTCCTGCCGCTTTGGCCTGATAGAGCGCAGAATCTGCCAAGGAACAGAGTGTGTTTTCCTGTTCCATTTGCTGCCCCGGCTCCAGGGTCGCTATACCGAGACTCGACGTTAGACGCAGCCCATCTTCTATTTTGATATTCAGGTTTTCGATTGTACTGCGCACCTTTTCGGCAAGCCCGAGCCCCGCGGCAGCGTTTGTATTGCCAAGCACCAGTGCAAACTCATCACCACCAAAACGGCAGGCCAGATCTGTGGGGCGTTGACATACCGACAAGAGCACCTGACTGACCTGCTGTAAATGCTCATCTCCCACCAGATGGCCAAAATGATCATTGCAGGATTTGAAGTGGTCCAAATCCAGTAAAATCAGGGTGAGTGGGACCTGTTCCCGTTGGCTTCTGCGCCATTCGTTGTGTAAAAAGCTGTTGAATAAACGCCGATTGGCGAGGCCGGTCAGCGGGTCATGCATCGACAGCTTGGCAACCTTCAGTTCCAACAGCTTCCGCTCGGTGATATTGACATGGGCAATGGCAAAATAGCGCGATTCCAGACCGGCAATTTCGGTGACCCGCATCATAAACCAACGTTGGGTTGTGGGACTGTGACAGGGGTATTCAAGGTAAAACTGCGCTTCTGCACCTGCCATCACCTGCCTGATACCTTCGGCGGCTGTTTTGCTGAATGACTCGGCCGCACCATCGCAAACCCGCAAGTAGTTGGTACCAAGCCAGTTGTATCCCGGTGTCATGCCGTTCTCTTCGGCAAACTTGTTCCAGGCAAGGTTGGTGTAGACTATGGTGCCCTGGATGTCGATGACAACCACCTGATCTTCAACCGAATTCAGCAGTGCCTGCAGGCACAGGGCGCTGTCGGCAAAGGTGGTTGTTTCAAGCAGAGCGGCATCATTCATTCAATCTTCCCCGGCGGCCGTAACAGTAAACAAGCGGCCGAGTGTGAATGAACACCGGCCACCTGGCGTTGTATAAAGTCGAATTTTGCCATGTTCGAGTGCGTTGGCACTGCGTGGAACTCTTACCCGTGAGTCTGGCATCAGTGCAAACATGCCAAGCTAGGCCCTTCATGGCAAGCACGCCCGTCGTGATTGTCGACGCAACGCTAACCGGTGGCGTCAGGTTTTTAGTACGCTCCCTGGCTCCATTGCAGTGGCAGCGATGGAATGTGAGTAAATTAAAGACCGTTATGTAGGCACCGACCGATTATCCGCTGGCTTCTGCGACGGGTATCTGGCTTACCCAGAGTCCAGTCTGTTGTGACTCGAGGTGCGGGAAGCGATTGTCTGATTGAGTGGTTGGGTGAAACGCCTTACCGGTACAAGGTACTGGAACAAGAGAACAGCACAGTTCAGTGATAAATAAAGCGCCGCAATGGCGGCGCTTTTCTTCGTACCATGAGCCATGACTCTAGTGGATATCAATCCGTTGGCAGCGTTCTTTTTTGACCTCTGTCTTTGGCAGGGTCAGGTATAACATGCCGTTTTCGAATCGGGCATCGATGGCAGTATCGTCAACGTTGTCAGGCAACTGGAAGCGGCGGGTAAATTGCCCGTGGAATCGCTCGTTCAGATGCTGCTTATCGTCGGTGTGCTCATACTTGCGTTCGCCACTGAGAACCAGATAGCCATCTTCGACGGCCAATTGGATATCATCCTTGCTGATCTCGGGCATTTCGACTTTCAGCTGATAGCTTTCGGCGTTTTCGCTGATATCGGTCGCAGGTAACCAGTTACGCTGGCCATTTACCATGGCGGTGGGCCAGTGCAACATGGGCTCAAACCGGCGCAGCATGTCGTCGAAAGTTTCAGCAGGATTCCAGGGACGCAGTTTCATGATGTCCTCCTTACAGACGTCCGTCCTGTCTCACTTCAACGAAGGGGAGAGCTATATCTCCCTTGAAAAATTATGGTCTTTGTGCCGGGGTTTTCAAGGCGGCGTCCATGCAGTTATGCCCCTTGACTGTCCAGAAATATTGCCAGCTTTGAGTGAGGTTTTCAGCGGTCAGGGGGCGGCTGTTTGACTTTGGCTGAATGGTAAAAGCCAAGGGTCATGGCGATGGTCATGCCAAGACCGCTTATCAGGCTGTCCATGGCCACGCCACAGGCAATGCCTATCGCGAGCCCGGGTCCCAGCGCTGAGAGCAAGGCTGTGAGTTTGGTTTTCATCTGGTCGTCCTTGATGCTGTGCGTCTGTGGGGGCAAATGTCCTGGCTGCTTTGGGCAGGGCGGCACAGCCTGGGCGATGTGGAAGCCAATCAGGCTCTCCAGGCCAGAGGCCACCACTTGGCGCCTGACGCGCCTGAACGGTCCTTGCAACTGATGCGCCTTTATGCCCGGGGGAGTATTGACCGCCGCTTGGACTACAGGCGGGCGATTTCCCGCTTCAGCTCGTAGCCGGGGTCGGTCACTATGGCCTCCAGCGCTGCGATACGGGCCTTTAGGTCGGTATTTTCATCGGACAGGGCTTTCATGTTGCTTGGGACGCGAGTGCGCTGGCTTCGAAAATAACTGGTCAGTACCTGGGCTGCGAAAGCGGCCACCATGATCAGGGTGACGGCGGTTAACTTATCCATAAGGTGTCTCCTTGATATTTAAAGTGTTATCTGTGGTTATTGCCGGGGAAGCTCCCCGGCAACCTGGGGTGTTGGCCATTACAGACCAAACACCACCTTTTCACTCTTGAGCGATCTTTCCATGGTGAAGGCCAGTACCAGCGCGATGGCCAGGGTCCCGGCCGAAGTCACCAGTAACTGCATCATTGGCAAGTCTTTACCCTTTACCAGTTCCATCAGTGCCTGCTGCTGACCCGAAATAGGCAGCCAGGCCAATACATCCGGCGCAATCTGGTAGGTCGAGGTCATGGCCAGTGCCAGGGGCACGAACAGCACCATGGTGAGATACGACTGTGCCTCTTTGAACGTTTTGGCCATAAAGGACACGGCCAACTCGAGGCTGGCGGCCAGCAGGGCAACCGGAAGGGCAACCAGCAGCATCACCAACATAAATTTGGGGTCCAGATTGATGGCAAAGCCCAGTTCCTGCCAGGGCACCATGGCATAGGCAAACTTGGACACCAGCAATATCAGGATGACGCCCAGCATGGCAAAGCCGGTAACCGCCAGGATTTTCGACCACACCAGCTCGCGGGTGCTGATGGGATGACTCAGCAGCAATGCCAGGCTGTTGCGCTCGCGCTCACCGGCGCTGGTGTCGATGGCCAGGTTCATGCCAGAGATAAACACCGAGTAAATCATGGTGAAAATGGCCAGGCCCAGGATCATACCGCCCTTGGAGTCGGCGGTGGCCTCATCCTGCAGCTCTACATTGAGGGGCTGCACTACCCTTGGGTCAATGCCGCGGGCAATGAGCCGCAGGCTGCCCATTTCGGCGCTGTATTGCTGCAGCAGTGCCTGCAGACGGCGGATAGATTTCTGCAGTTTTTCATCTGAGTTGTCGGCCACCAGGGTCACCAGTGCCGCTTCTCCTTTGGCCATCTGCGCCGGGTATTCTTCGGCGATGACGAGGCGTATGGGTTTGGCTTGAGTCGCATCATCGCTGTGGCTGACGCCTTTGCTTTCGAGGTAATGCACCAGATCCTTGGCCTTGGCGGCATTTTCAATCTTGATGAAGAGATCATCCGGGCTGGAGAGCTGGTTAATCAGCACCATAAAGAGACCAGACATGATAAGTGGCGTGCCTATGGCGTAATAGAGGCCCGCCATCACGGAGCGCTTGTCCCGGAGCGCATCGAGAAACTCTTTGCGCAGCATTGTCAGTATCCGTTTCATGCGGCTATTCCTTCGTCGGTTCCAATCAGTTGAATAAAGGCTTCTTCCAGAGAAGCGTGTCCGGTTTGCTCACACAGCTCGGCGGGGCTGCCCACGGCAACCACTTCGCCACGGGCCATCACTATCACCCGGTCGCAAAGTGCGGCGACTTCCTGCATTACATGGCTTGAGAAGAGGACGCAGTGGCCCTGGGCGCGCAAATCACTCAGCATGCCCCTCAGCACCCGGGTGCTCATCACATCCAGGCCTCGGGTGGGCTCATCGAGGATGATGTTGCGTGGTTGATGCACTATGGCTTGCGCCAAAGCGGTTTTCATCCTTTGCCCCTGAGAGAAGCCTTTACAGCGACGGTCGGCAATGTCCTGCATATTGAGCTGTGCCAGCACCCGGCTGGTAGCCTCATCGGCAGTGCGGCCATTCATGCCTGACAGTTCGGCGAAAAAACGTATGTACTCCCGAGGAGTTAAGCGCTCGTAGAGGCCAAAAGGGTCCGGAAAAAGACCAAGCGCCTGCTTGGCAACAATCGGTTGCTCGGCCACATCCACCCCATCGATAATGGCATTACCTTCATCGGGTTTCAGCAGACCAAACAGGGTGCGCAAACAGGTGGTTTTCCCTGCACCGTTTGGGCCAAGCAGTCCTGTGATTTCGCCGTCACGGGCCTCAAAACTGAGGTTGTTGAGCGCCTGCACCTGGCCAATTTTTTTGTATAAGCCATTCACTTTAATCATGATTTATTCCTTGTTGGCCAAAGGGGTTACAACAGGCAGCGGCTCGACCGTGCTGGCATTGAGATAAAAGCCCCGACGGATATCCTTTTGCAGGCAGTCGGTTTCCAGCGTATCGACAGCGCCTTCGCTGACAAACTCGGCAATGATGCCGCTGGCACAGGATTCGCGGGCGATACCATGGCCCGAGTAGGGCGCTACCAGATGACGGGCGTTGTGCATCTCTGCCATGGCCATCTCGGCCCAGCTCGGCGGGGTTGCAGGGTCAAGCTCACCGGACAGCAGGAGCACGGGCAGCTTGGTATCTACCGCCTCGGCGAAGTTGCTCTCCATGGCGGGTACCTGCCAAACACTGCAGGCTTTTTGCAGGCCATCGAGCATCAGCTTGCCGTAGTAACTCTGCTGCAGGCGTTGTTGCAGGTCGGCATCAATGCGATGCATGTCTTCGCCGCACACCACTGAGTTATGCATGCCGCTGGCTAAATCCAGGCTGCCAAGGGTCATGCCGTACAAACCGAGAATGCTTTGATAGTTGCCCTTGGCGGCTTCGTGAATAGCCAGTGGCAACAGGGCGCGGGTCGTGGGGGAGTAAAGCGCCAAACGCACTACCCCGGCAAACTTACTGCGGGTGAGCAAAAACTGCTGAGGCTCACCTGTGAGTGGGTGATTGACGCCGATATCCACCGGGCTTTGAGCCAGGCGGCTGTGAACGGCCGCCAGCTCGTCTGCAAGGGCCGGGAAGCGCGCCTGACAGGCGGTATTTTCGCGACAGTCTTTGAGCATCAGTTCCACGGCGCGATCGATGGCTTCACCAATGGCCAGTACCGATTGCTGCATGGGCACTACGCCATCCAGGGTGACGGTTGCCAGAGCTTCAGGATAATGGCGCAGATACAGTTGCCCCATGCGGCTACCATAAGACACGCCGTAAATGTGCAGCTTCTGGTAACCCAGCGCTTTTCGTACCGCTTCAAAGTCGCCCAGTGCAGTGACACTGCCGTATTGACTGATATCGGCATCCTGAGCCGCCAGACATTTGCGGGTTTCGGCAATCATGTCGGCGTTTTCATCGTCGATGGCCAGGGGATCCAGACCCTTGTCGCTGCACGCCAGCAGATTCGAGCGACCTGTGCCGCGCTGATCGATGAGCAGTATGTCCCGGGTCTGACGAACCTTGCGGAACATGTTGTTAAAACCCGCGGCATTGTCGATGGCGGATTGGCCCGGGCCTCCTGCGATGGCGAGAAAGGCCTCACCGGGAAAGCTGGGCTTGATGGCGGGCAGCACGGCATAGTGGATATTTATTTGTTTGCCATCGGGTTTGGCAGGGTTTTCCGGCACAGTGACCAGGCCGCACAACGCACGATCGGCTATGTCTTTCAGATAGCAGCTCTGTGGCCCGTCGCTTGCGGGCCTTTCCAGTATGTCTGTCGCCATGGCATGGCTTTTCAAGGCCATCATCGCCAACAGGGCTGCACCGGCGAGCCGGGGAGCCTTGTGGGCAAGTTGGCGTAAATTCCTTAGCTTCATAAGACCTATTCCTTTTTGCAATCCTGGCCGACTGTGTTAGTTTATAGTGTATCGGTGTATCAATGTATTAATACAGTGATTCAAGGCTAATGTTAGAACTTCTCAATGTCAACCCCTCAAGTGGTGAGCCGATTTACCGGCAGCTGCACGAGCAGATAGTCAGACTTATTGTCTCTGGGCAGTTATCCCCGGAGACAGTGCTGCCGTCTGTGCGCCAGATGGCGGAATATCTGGCGGTCAATCCCATGACGGTATCGCGCGCCATTCAGCAGTTGGTGGATCAGGGCTATCTGGAACGCCGCCGCGGTCAGGCTACCCGGGTGGCTGAGAGCAGCGGCAACCACGCCACCTCGGGGGCGCAGCTGCTGACGCCTGAGCTGGAAAAGCTCTGTCAGCAGGCGCGGCAACTGGGCGTAGACCTTGATGAACTTAAATCTCTGCTCGACAGCATCTGGCAATGAGGCCTGAAGGATGGACATGGAACTGATGAACGATGGCCCGCTGCTTGAAATCCGGGGACTGAAAAAACGCTTCGGTGACAAGACGGCGTTGAATGGCGTGGATCTCACCCTGGAAAGCGGCATGGTGGTGGGTTTGCTGGGGGAAAATGGTGCCGGTAAATCTACCTTGATGCGCTGTATCCTGGGTCTGATTGATGCCGACGAAGGTGAAATCTGCACCCTGGGGCAAGCGCCTTCCACCCTCTCGGCCAGTACCAAGGCCCGCATCGGTTATGTGCCGCAGCAACATTATGGCTACGAAGGCTTCAGTGTTGAGCGGGCGCTGTCGCTCCATGCCAGCTTTTATCCAGACTGGGATCCAAAGCTTGAGCAGAGTTGGATGAAACGTTTTGGTCTTGACCCCAAGGCGCAGGTGAATCGCCTCAGCGTGGGGCAACGCCAGTCTCTCGCCATCATCATGGCTATGGCCTACCGTCCAAGCCTGTTGGTGCTCGATGAGCCGGTGGCGAGCCTCGATCCCTCTGCCCGTCGTCGCTTTATGGGCGACCTGTTTGAACTGGCGTTGGAGTCGGGCTCGGCGGTGATTTTCTCTTCCCACATTACGTCGGATCTGGAGCGGGTGGCCAGCCATGTGGCGCTGCTCAAAGACGGGCAGTTGCTTATCATGGGCGAGCTGGACGCCGTGCGTGAATCGGTACGCTTGCTGACGCTGGCTGAGGGCAGCCAGTTGCCGGATGCATACCGGGTACTTGGGCGACAGGGTAACCGAGTGCTGGTGGATGGCTTTCGCGGTGAATCCTTCCCCGGTCTGCTGGGTGTGGACACTGTGAATCTGGAGCAGCTCTTTATGGAGCTGCACCCATGAGAGCCCTGACAAGCTTTTGGTCGCTCTGGTGCAAAGATGTTGGCAGCGCCAGCTTTATTGGCATGGGGGCCCTGTTTGCTGTGGTGTTTGTGCCCATGGCCTTACTGCTTGGCAAAATCGATGAGGCGGGCTTTATGTTGGGCTTTGCCATTATCGGCTTTTCCAGCGCTATCGCCTGGCAGTGGAACCGCCTGCATGCCGCCGAATGGAGTCTGATTAATCCCGGTTTTCCGGCCATGGTACGCCAACAGTCATTGGCGCTGATTGGCGTCAGTGTGGCGATTATTCTGGCCAGCTGGATATGGCTGGATGTGCCGCTGGGTTATGGTGGTCTGGCGCTGCTGCTGGGCGCTGGGTTTTTGTGGCTGTGCAGCCGTCGTCCCGGCAACTTTTATCTGTCCATGGTGGCCTTTTTTGCCATAGTGCTGTTTAAACCCCTGCTGGCGCTGGCGCCCATTCTGAACATCCTGTCCCTGCCATTGGCGCTGGTGGCCTGGATATGGCTGGATGCCCGGCTTTGGCATACCCGGTGGCAGAACGGCGCTGTGGGGATCTACTGTAACGGTATGACCACGGGGGGCTTTTTCCTGCCAAACTGGCAATGGCTGCGACCGACCCGGGTTGTTGATGCCTGGTTGTTTCCCTTCAGTTATTTCGGTGGCCCGGCTATTAACGCCTTTTTACTGTTAATCCCTGTGATAGCGCTGCTTGTCAGTGTCCTGCTTAAACTAAAAGGCAGCGACACCAGCTTTTTGCACCTTTGGGTACAGTTTTCGGTGATGATGAGCGCCATGGCGCATTGGACGCGCACCATGCGCTGGCATTCAGTGGATGGCCTGCTGATGCTGCCACTGTTTTCGGGCTGGGATGATTTTTGTCGGCGCTATTATCGTGCACAGTTGCGTTTTTTGCTGCTGACAGCGCTCAGCATGGCGCTGACCGCGGCTGTGGTAATTGGCCTGTTTGCGTTACCCATTTGGCTGTGGCTGCTCACCCTAATGGCGACTGTCTGGGGCGCGGCGCTGATCATGGCTCTTGGGGTGTTCTGTCAAAACAGTTTGCATACTACTGCACTGATGTTACTGATGATTTTACCTCTGGTGACCGTGGACATTGCCATTCGGTTCAGCCTCAAAGGTGAGATAGATACCGGGCTGTGGCTGGGGGTGAATGCAGGTTTTGTGGTAATTAGCCTGCTGTTGATGCGGGCTACCGCAGGACGTCTGCCAAGGGCATAATCTATCCCAACTCACAACTGCGCCACCCATAAACGCCGTGGGTGGCGCTCACTCTTTCGACAATTTTAGAGTAATAACTCTTACCTTTGTGTGTGCCTTGGGCTAAAATGCCGCCAAAAAGAGGAACACTTGTAAGCTAAAGTGGCTGCAAGGTCCCCGGTTTATCAGGCAGGTAATTCATGTCACTCGAGCAATTTCATCTGGTCAGGCTGCTCAAAGCCGAGACTCAACACAATCCCGATGCCATCGCCCTGAAAGGCTTTGAAATGGCCGCTCCCTGGGATGCTGTTAGCCGCAAGACCTTCGATCACAGCAGCGACAGTCTGGCGATGCAATTGATTGCCGGTGGGTTGGGCGTGCAGGCCAGGGTGGGCATTATGTCGAACAACTGTCCACAGTGGACGGTTGCGGATGTGGCCTCTCTCAAGGCCCGCGCCGTGGTCGTGCCCATCTATCCCACCAGTACCCTCGAGCAGGCGGCTTACATACTCAATGATGCCGAAGCCAGTTGGCTGTTTGTGGACAATGCCGAGCGCTATGGGCTTGCCTGCGAGCTGCGTGCCCTGTGCCCACAGCTTAAGTCGATAGTGGTGTTTGATGACGCTGTGACGCTTGCTCACGGCAATGACCTCCACCTGAGCCAACTTTTGATGGCTGTGCCCGATGGCGAAGCGGCCAAGGAGCTGGGAGTCCGCCTGGCGCAGGCCAATCTGGACGATTTGCTGACGCTTATCTACACCTCGGGCACCACAGGGGAACCCAAGGGTGTGATGTTACCCCATAGAGCCATAGCGTCCACCATTCGCCAGCACGACAAACGCCTGGCCTTTACCGAAGGTGATGTGTCGCTGGCGTTCTTGCCACTGAGCCATATTTTTGAACGTGCATGGAGTTTTTATGTGCTTGGGCGCGGCGGCTGCAATGTGTATCTGACCGACACCAATCGCGTGAAAGAAGCCATAGCGGCGGTGCGCCCTCACACCCTGTGCGTGGTGCCTCGCTTCCTTGAAAAAGTCTACAGCGCGGTGCAGGACAAGTTGTCCCGTGCGCCGGCATCCCGTAAGGCCCTGTTTGCCTGGGCCATGTCAGTGGGTGGGCGCCGCTTTGAGGTGGCTCAGGGCCGCGCCAAAGGTGGCGTGCTGTTGTCCCTGCAGGCCAGACTGGCCGATAAGCTGGTGGGCCGCAAGATTCGTGATGTGCTGGGTGGCCGACTCAAATTTATGCCCTGTGGCGGCGCGGCGCTTAACACCGATGTGGGCGCATTTTTCAATGCGGTAAACGTGCCTGTGTTATGTGGCTATGGTCTCACCGAAACCACTGCCACGGTAACCTGCAATACCCTGGATAACCGGGTACCCGGATCTAACGGTCAGTGTTTGCCCGAGGTGGAAATCCGCATCGGTGAAAACGATGAAATCCTGGTTCGTGGCGATACCGTGATGACCGGCTATTACAAGCGCCCCGAAGATACAGCCAGCGCCTTTGACAATGGCTGGTTTAAAACCGGTGATGCCGGGCGATTGGATGAGGCCGGTAACCTGTTTATTACCGATCGCATCAAGGAGCTGATGAAGACCAGTAACGGCAAATATATCGCACCCCAGCGGGTGGAAGGTGTTGTGGGGCGTTGCCCCTTTATAGAGCAGGTGGCGGTGATTGCCGATGCCCGCAATTATGTGACCGCGCTGATTGTGCCGGCCTATGAGGCGCTGGAGGCCTGGGCCAGGGAAAAAGGGCTCAAGTACGAATCCCCATTGGAGCTTATCCGCCACAGCCACGTGCTGGAGCACTTTGAAGCCCGGCTTAAGCTGATGCAGGAAGGGTTGGCAGGCTTTGAACAAATCAAAAAGTTCACCCTGCTGCCAGATGCCTTCACAACGGAATCTGGCCTGATTACTCCTACGTTAAAGCTGAGGCGCAAGGTGATTTATCATAAGTATCAGCGGGAAATCAGTGCCATGTATGGCAACTGAACTCAATAAGATAACAGGCCGCCTACTGGCGGCCTGTTATTTTCTGCCGTGGCTCTAAGAGCCTGATATACTGTTGGCGCCTATAAGAATCAAAATCCAACAGGAACAGTAACCTATGGCACAGTTTGACCTCAGTATTCAGCCCAGATTCAACGAAACCGATGGATTGGGCCATATCAATAACACGGTGATCCCCGTCTGGTTCGAAGCTGCCCGCGAGCCGATTTTTGCCATCTTCAACCCCGAGTTGGACCTGAACCACTGGAACCTGATTGTGGCCGGGTTTACCATCGCTTTTACCGCGCCCACCTATTACGGCAAGCCGGTTGAGGTGATTACCCGCATCTCCCGCATCGGTAATTCCAGTTTTGAAGTGCTGCAGCAGAGTTTTCAGGCCGGCAAAATGACCGCCGAAGCCAAAACCACCCTGGTGCATTACGATTACCAGACCGAAAAAAGCGTGGGTATTCCCGCCGATATCCGCGAGCAGCTTGGCACCTTCCTCGTTGTCTGAGGCAAGTTTTCTCGCCAACAAAAAAGCCAACCTCAGGGTTGGCTTTTTGATGTCCGGTTAGCTTCCGTAACCTGTAAAATCAGTGCCTGACTATGGCAGGAGCGGAGAATGTCAGGACCGGAAAATGTCAGAACAACGAATTACAGCCCCGCCAGTTTGGCGCGGGCGGCGTGCAGCTTCTTATAGCTTTCAATCAAGCGCTGATGACGGTCCAGTCCTTCCAGTTTCATGCTGGTTGGGGTGAGGCCATAGAAACGCACCGAACCTTCCACCGAGCCGATTACGGCGTCCATGGTTTCTTCACCGAACATGCGGGTGAGGTTGTGGCGGTAGTCTTCCAGCGCCAGCTCATCATCCAGGCTGATTTCCAGCACCGCTGACATGGCCTGATAGAAGAGGCCGCGTTTTACCGTATTGTCGTTGTACTGAAGGAAGGTCTCGGTCAGTTCCTGGGCCGCTTCCAGCTCGCCCAGCGCCAGGTAGCACAGCAGCTTGAGCTCAAGGATAGTCAGCTGACCCCAAACGGTATTTTCATCAAATTCGATACCAATCAGGGTGATGATGTCGGTGTAGTTATCCAGCTCGCTTTCTTCGAGGCGCTCAACCAAATCAGCAAGCTCATCGTCACTCAGGCGATGCAGGTTGAGGATATCTTCACGGAAATCCAGCGCCTTATTGGTGTTATCCCAAATCAGGTCGGTGACCGGATACACCTCTGAGTAACCGGGCACCAGAATACGGCAGGCACTGCCCAGAGCAGTGAATTCAGCGATGTAGGCCTCAAGACCCAGATCTTCGAGGATGCCGAACAGGGCGGTGGATTCTTCTTCATTGGTGCCGGAGAAATCCCACTCCACGAACTCATAGTCGTGTTTGGCACTGAAGAAGCGCCAGGAGATCACCCCAGTCGAGTCGATAAAGTGCTCAACGAAGTTCTCTGGCTCCTGCACCGCCATGCTGTTGAAGGTGGGCTTTTGCACGTCGTTAAGACCTTCGAAACTGCGGCCCTGCAGCAGCTCTGTGAGGCTGCGCTCCAGCGCCACTTCGAGGCTTGGGTGGGCGCCAAAGGAGGCAAATACGCCGCCGGTGCGTGGGTTCATCAAGGTTACGCACATCACCGGGAACTGGCCGCCGAGGGAGGCATCTTTCACCACCACCGGGAAGCCCTGGGCCTCCAGCGCGTCGATGCCCGCCACTATGGAAGGGTACTTGGCCAGCACGTCCTTGGGCACGTCCGGCAGGGCAATTTCTTCTTCGATGATCTGGCGCTTTACCGCGCGCTCGAAGATTTCCGACAGGCACTGCACCTTGGCTTCGGCCAGGTTGTTGCCCGCGCTCATGCCGTTGCTGAGGAATAGGTTTTCAATCAGGTTGGACGGGAAATACACTGTCTCGCCATCGCTGTGGCGGATGTAAGGGATGGCGCAGATGCCGCGCTCATAGTTGCCCGAGTTGGTGTCCACCAGATGAGAGCCGCACAGCTCGCCATCGTTGTCGTAGATATCGAGGCAATACTCGTCCAACAGACCTGCTGGCAGCGAGTCGTCTTCCTCCAGCGGGAACCACTTTTCATTGGGGTAATGCACGAACTCAGCATTGGCTATTTCTTCACCAAAATACTGATCGTTATAGAAGAAGTTGCAGCTGAGACGCTCGATAAATTCACCCAATGCCGAGCAAAGGGCGCTTTCTTTGGTGGCGCCTTTGCCGTTGGTAAAGCACATGGGCGAGGCGGCGTCACGGATATGCAGTGACCAGACGTTGGGTACCAGGTTACGCCAGCTGGAGATTTCAATTTTCATTCCCAGCTCCGCCAGCTTGGCGGTCATATTGGCGATGGTCTGCTCCAGCGGCAGGTCTTTCCCCACAATAAAGGTGCTGTGGTCGGCATCGGGCGTCACCATCAGCATGGCCTGGGCGTCTTCGTCGAGGTTTTCCACGGTTTCGATAACGAACTCGGGGCCGGTCTGGACCACTTTTTTCACGGTGCAGCGGTCGATGGAGCGCAGAATGCCTTCGCGGTCTTTGTCGCTGATGCTCTCTGGTAGTTCAACCTGAATTTTAAACTGCTGGTTGTAGCGGTTTTCCGGGTCAACAATGTTGTTTTGCGACAGGCGGATACCTTCGGTGGGAATATCCCGCGACACGCAGTACACCTTCACAAAGTAGGCGGCACACAGGGCGGAGGAAGCCAGGAAGTAGTCGAACGGACTGGGGGCCGAGCCATCGCCCTTGTAGCGAATGGGTTGGTCGGCAACCACGGTGAAGTCGTCGAACTTGGCTTCCAGTCTCAGGTTATCGAGAAAATTAACTTTGATTTCCATGGGATAATTCCAGATGTTGCGGGCATATGCAGTTGCCCCGCGGCAAAACCGCTGAAAAATTAGCGCAATTATCGGCTTTTTTGCCCCATTAGTCTTGGGTTAATTGTGCGGGGATAAAACTGTCCGATTGATGCTAAAGTTTGCCCTGACCCTGACTTAAGCCGTCCTATACTGAGAACAGGCTAAAGGCCCTGCCCATGATGGTGCAGTCACCCTCTCGAGCGTAAGGAATACCAAGGGGTTAACAGTGGCAAAAATTTGTGGTTTTTTTGGCGTTTTGTTGATGTTTTTCAGCCTGTTTTTTGGTGTCAGGAGTGAAGAGGCGCCTCTGGTGTTTATCAACGCCAGAGGCGAACACAACAGTGGTTATCAATGGCTGCAGCTCGTGTATGACGAAGCATTTAAGCGGTTGGGTAAGGAGTATGAAGTTAGCATCTATCCCGATAAGCGGGGAGAGCTTTTATTGGCGCAGGGTATTGTCGATGGCGACCTGGCCAGAACCGAAGATTTTATTGTATTGCACCCCAATCTCATTTTGGTGCCTGTGGCGGTGGCATGGAGCAATGTGGCAGCTTTCACCACCAGGGAAGACTTGGTATTGCAACAGTGGGAAGATTTGGCCCTGTATGATTTAAAAGTGGAATACCGCCGTGGTGCCGTCTTGGCTGAGACGCGCCTGGTGCCTCTCATCAAGCCGGAAAATCTGTCCATCGCCAATGACTGGGA
Organism: Shewanella amazonensis SB2B; assembly: GCF_000015245.1. Classification (NCBI taxonomy): domain Bacteria; kingdom Pseudomonadati; phylum Pseudomonadota; class Gammaproteobacteria; order Alteromonadales; family Shewanellaceae; genus Shewanella; species Shewanella amazonensis. The sequence goes on along the minus strand of NC_008700.1, from coordinate 4,202,911 downwards.
AACGGGGATCCGCAAACTGCTCGCTGGCCGAACCGATGTGTATGTGGATATAGAGGTCGATGTGATCTCGCTCCTTGCCAGCGGCGCCTTCCCCAACACAAATCTGAAAATGGCCGGGGTACTGGAAAAAGTCTATGGCTACCCCATACTGCACCCAAAGAATGCTGCCTTGGCAAAGCCCTTGGAAAAGGTGTTGGGAAGCATGACCCGGGAAGGGTTAATTGAGTCCTACCGACGTCAGGCTTTGGAAGCTGGCAGCAGTCCTTAATCTGTTCCAATTGGCCTATGACGTGGCTTTGTTATGACACCAAGGGGTATGATGGGCCCATAAGCAGTTGGTGGAGTGTGGCATGAGCGGTCTTACGCCCGAGTTGGCAGTGGTATTACTGAATCTGGCGATCATAGTGTTGGCTTACGGCTTGGTATATCCAAGCGTCGCAGGCAGTGATTTTCAACGTATTTCTTTCTGTGACCTGGGTGCCTCTGGGTTGGCCTTGCTGACCGTGGGGATGAAATACTGGGGCACAGGAGCAGCCTTTAATCTGCTGTTTACTGAGGTGAATTGGTTCTGGTTCACCCTGGTTAGCTACTTTGTGCTCGAACTGCCCGCCATCTTTTGGTACTTCAAAAAGTACGGAGTGAAACTCTCCTGAGTCTGATTTCTGCGGCCAATTCTGTCTGGGTTTATCCCAGCGGGTGCGGACGGCATTATCCATATATTGATGAATTATTTTCACCTATTGCTTTTGGAGCATAGGAGAAGTCTCTGAGGTGTCTACGGAGCCAGACCTTCAACCCGAGACTTCCCTTTGTTGCATCCAGAGTATCGTGATGCGCGTGTTGCAGACACCAAATGAAAACTGAGAATCGACCGGATACCGCTCCCGATCCGTTTTTGTTGTGTGTTAAGCGCTTTGGTTCCATCTGATGCAATGGGAAGACGTTTGATAGTGTTTCAATAGTTTTTATTGCCTATAGAGCAATATATTTCATTCACATGCCAATTTATACTATCTAAGTATTTGTTTATTTTGACAGTATTGTGAATTTTTATTTGCAGAATGCATTATTTGGTTTCATCTGGGCGTGATTAGTGTGATGAGCTTAGCTCGAAATCGCCACAGGTCTCAAATTGTTGTATCGTGCCGGTGTCAGAGTCTTTAGTGACCTTTGACCACTCAGGCCCAAGCTCGAACCCTTGCTCAAGCGAAAGACTGAACCTTGGGACGATGCACGGATACATGTTCATTCACACCTAACTTGGTTGCACATTTGCCCTGGGTAATCCTGCTTTAAAGAAGGGCGTTAAAGCTAAATGGGTGAATATTATTTATCTATATTGCGGTGTGTTGTCTATCTGAATCGAGAGCTTTTTGAGGTGATTCTGCCAATATGCCAGAGGAGGAGTCCCTGCTGTTTTGTCCGTGGCTCACGGATGCCAGCCCGGAGATTAAGGCACTGGAAGGTTTGCTGACCTCTCTGGGGGACTAAGCCAGTTTTAGGGTCAGTACTATCGTCTTAAACAAAAGAAAGACTCAAACGTTAGGCTTAATATCGCTGCTTTTAAGTCAGGTCATGCGGACTTAAGCGCGCAAAGCAACGAACAGTTACAGGACAGCAGGGAGTCTGAGTCGTCAAAGTGGCTCCCGACAAGATTTACTCAAAATGAGCAAGCCAGTCTTTCAATAGTCGGCTGAGGAGCAGTTGCTCATCCCGCCCCAATTTGGACAGTACCCTATTTTGCGTCTCGACATGACGCGAGAGTACCTGCGCCAGGGTTGAAATTCCCTTGGGAGTCAGACAAACTTCGACACTGCGTCTGTCCTTCTGACAGTGCTCACGGGCAATAAAACCTTTGGCCTCCAAGCGGTCGAGTCTGTTGGTCATGGCCCCGGATGTGAGCATCATGGCAGACAGCAAATCCGATGGTGTTAGTCGATAGGGAGCGCCGCTTCTTCTCAAGGTGGCAAGTACATCAAACTCGCCGGGTTTGAGGCCATATGCTTTGTGGCAAAGCGTAATTTCCTGCTCCAGATGTTTGGTGAGTCTTGCCAGGCGACCCATGATACCCATTGAAAGGGTATCCATGTCGGGTTTCTCTTTTGCCCACTGCGCCAGAATTTTATCTACGGCGTCCATGTAAAATCTCATACTTTCATCGATATAAAATTATCTTAGCATAAAGATACTTTACGAGAAGTTTTTTCTGCGTTAGCCTGAAAACAATCTCAATATAAAGATACTTTGCATGAACATAATTTTAGCCATGTTGACAGCGGCCCTGTGGGGAACCACTTATGGGGTGACTCAATACACCTTACCCGACTGGCCGCCCTTACTTTTGGGGGCGATTCGCGCGTTGCCGGCGGGGATAATTCTCTGGTGTTTTCGTCCCAGATTTCCCGTCCGTGAGCATGGGTTGGCACTGCTGAAATTAGGGGCTGTAAACATAGCTCTCTTCTTCAGTCTGATTTTTGTGATGGCCCATACCCTGCCATCCGCTATCTCGGGTGTGGGCATGGTATCAGTTCCGCTGTTTGCGATGATCTTCCAATTTGTGGTGCTCAAGCATAAGCCTTCAGGGGCGCAGATATTGGCTGGTGTTTTATTGTTGGTTTTGGGGTTGATGCTCTTTAATCCCGCCAGTCTGTCTCTTAATCCGGTTGGGCTTGTCGCGATGTTTGCGGCCATAAGCTGCATCATTCTGGGCAGTCGCATGACCCAAACCCTGAGTGGCAGGATGCATTGGTGGGATGTATTGGTTTGGCAATTGATTCTGGGGGGCGCCTTGCTTGCGTTGATAGGCTCCGGTCAGTGGTTGATTGCACCAGGTGGATTTGCGGCTGTGGCAGATGGTATCAGTGGCCGGGAGTTTGCCGGCATCGCCTGGATTGTGCTCTTCAACACTGTGCTTGCCTATGGTCTGTATGTGTTTTTGATGCAGCGGATGAGTATTGTCGACTTTACCTTTGGTGGCATCGCCAACCCCATTACGGGTATTGCCCTGGGTGTGCTGCTGATGGGCGAACAGTACAGTCACACCCAGTACATGCTAATGGCCGGTATGATAGTGTCTTCACTCTTACCCAGCCTGTGGCAGCGCTTTAAACGGCCTGCTAACTAAGCCAATCAGCCCATGGCCGCTTTGACATACACGTCGAAGCGGTTTTTCTTGGTCTCGATGCGGGTACTGGGTCTGACGCCATCGAGATCCTCAGCATAGTCGGGCCGCTTTACCACCACCCGTTTTTGCGCCAGCCTCAGCGCCGGTGCCAGCAGACCATCGGCATCTGTGTCGGCGCCAACCAGCGACTGGAATACCCGCATCTCCTTTTTCACCAGCGCGGATTTTTCCCTGTGTGGATACATGGGGTCCAGATACACCACGTCGGGTTTGTCCTCGAGATTGTCCAGCGCTTCGAGGCTGGAGCCATGTACCAGTTGCATACGCTGCTGCATCCAGGGGCCAATTTCGCCATCGAGATAGGCTCGGCGCAGGCCATCTTCAAGTAAGGCCGCTACCACAGGATGGCGTTCAATCAGGAGTACCCGACACCCGAGGCTCGCCAGCACAAAAGCGTCCCGCCCCAGGCCTGCAGTGCCGTCCACCACTGTGGGTGTTGCCCCGGCCTTAAGGCCCACCGCTTTGGCAATGGCCTGACCACGGCCCCCCCCGAACTTGCGTCTGTGGGCTACGGCGCCAGAGACAAAGTCGACCATAATGCCACCGAGCTTGGGTTCATCACGCTTTTTCAGCGTGAGTATGTCTTCCTCAAACAGCAGGGAAAATTCGGCATTGTCATTGGGCGTAAGGTCCCAACGGGCACAAATTTGCGTAAGACGTGGATCGTTTGGCGCTATCTGGATGGGGAACAAGGCTGGATGTCCTTTAATGAAACTCGCGGCAGTATAACGCCAACCCGGGCGCGCCGGAACAAAAGCATACAGTGGCTTGGCAAGCAGTTATAATGTTGGCAGTTTTCAACCCAGTACAGATCCCGGGATCCCCTATGTTGAGTTATCGCCATGGCTTTCATGCTGGCAACTATGCGGATGTGCTAAAGCACGCCATTTTGCTGCAAGTTATCGATTTAATGCAGAAAAAGGATAAGCCTTTTGTGTACGTAGACACCCATTCCGGGGCGGGTGGCTATAGTCTGATGGATGAATTTGCCCAAAAGACCGGCGAATACAGAGACGGTATTGCCCGTTTGTGGGATAAAACCGATTTGCCCGCATCGCTCAAACACTATGTTGAGGCCGTGCGCCATTTCAATGAAGGCAACGAAAATACCAGCGAAGATCTCTCCTGGTATCCGGGGTCGCCGGCGTTTGTGGATATGCACCTTCGGCAAAACGATCGTATGGTGTTGCACGAACTGCACGGTACCGACTTTGAACTCCTGAATGAATACTTTGAAGATGCCCGCCAGGTACAGGTCAGTAAATGGGATGGTCTAAGCGGTCTGCTGGCCAGCGTGCCGCCGCTGGAGCGTCGTGGCGTGGTGTTGGTAGACCCAAGTTTTGAAATCAAGACCGACTATGAAGCCGTGGCTGATGCCATCATCAAGGCTCACCGCAAGTTTGCCACTGGGGTATACATGCTTTGGTATCCGGTGGTAAACCGTGCACAAACCGAGGCCATGCTCTCAAAGCTCAAAGACAGCGGCATTCGTCGGCAGCTCAGGATTGAGCAGGGCATCAAGCCCGACTCAGACGAGTTCGGCATGACGGCTGCTGGCCTTTGGGTGATTAACCCGCCCTGGCAACTGGACACCATAGCCACAGAGATGCTGGACTATTTGCACCCTGTGCTCAATGTTGACGGCGGTTATGTCAAGGTTGAGTGGGAAGTGGGCGAGTAACGGCTTGCCGTCGATTCCAATAAAAAACGGGCTTATTGCCCGTTTTTTATTGGCCGCAGGTCTTGGATGGGAATACTTCCATGGACCTTTTACCGCGGGTCAAGCTCCTCAAGTGCGTAAATTGCGATAGCGCTGCAGGAGAATATTGACCCGTTCTATGTAGGCTTTGGTCTCTGGATAAGGGGGGATACCACTGTATTCCTCAACCCGGGTAGGCCCGGCGTTATAGGCGGCGAGGGCATGATTTAAATCCCCCTGGAATCGGTCCAGCATCTGCGACAGATAACGGCTGCCACCCAGAATATTGTCCTGGGGCAGGAAAGAGTTACGCACGCCCATGTCCTTGGCTGTGCCCGGCATCAGTTGCATCAGTCCCACGGCGCCGGTGCGGGAAATCGCCTTGGGATTAAAGTTGGACTCGGCGTGGATTACGGCTCGTATCAGCGCCGGTTCCAGCGAGTAGGTTTTGGCAGCCAGTAAAATGTCTTTCTCGTAACTGCGATTCAAACGAATGGTGCGCCAATTAACCTTGGACTTGGGATTACAGGCATAACAGTCAAACAGCAGGATTTCATACTTGCCACTGACAGGGGCCTTGTCGCTGAATGCCACAGTGCCATTGGGCTGAACATACTGATATACCTTGGTTTGGGTGCTGGTGCCATTTTCGGAGTAGCGCGCGGTAATGCGGGGCTTCTCTGCGCTGGATGACTGAGTATCAGAAGCACCGGCGCTGGTGCCGGCGATAGCAACTAAAAGCAGGGAAAACAGCGACCAGCGAAATGACATTAGAGACCTGTGTACTCGTTAAGCTTAAGTAATTCTATGATAGCAAAGAGTTGCTTCATTTCGCCGTGGATCCGGCTGAATTCGTCTTCAAAGGTGGCGGCGCTGAAAATAGACGACTGCTCGAAGCGGTTTTGGCTGCTCTCTATGGTGATAAGCAGGCGATCACGGTGGAATGCACACTGGATCCGGCTGGAGAAAAACTGCGCCAGTGCCATAAGTCGTTCCATAAAGGCGGTGGTCAACAGCACCCGTGCTTCAATCTGATCCGTTGAAAACACATCGAACATTTTTTCAAACTGCGGGTCTTCCAGGTGCACCCGTTCCAGTCCGCCATGGCTGTCAGAGAAAAAATTGGTCAAAGAACCCCGGGAGCGAATGGCCACCGTATGGCCCCTGAAGGCTTTGTGACTGGAGAGTGAGATAAATAAGCCGCGAAACACAGTCACGTCTCGGTTTTTATCCTTGTCCCTTTGTTCCCTCAGCAAATGCACTTCGTTGATGCCGATGCTGACCCCCAGATAGCTGCCAAGCACACAGTCATCGAAGCGGGCCTTGTCATAAGAGGGCAAAATTTTGGCCTCTTTAAACATACGGATCCCCATGTCCTGCCCCTTGGCGAACACAAAGTCAGGGCCGAAAAACCGAAATATCCTCGGGTAAATTTCACTTTGTACCGCCCCGGTATATTGGCGCATCGGCGAGCTGGCCCAGCGCCAGATTAAAAAGGCGATGCCTGCGGCAGCAATCCAGCTGAAGGGCACAAACTGGGCGCCGGGTTTTATCAGCGGCAGAGAGGCGATGAGCAGTGCAACGAATACACCCAGCCCAAGATAGATGCGTTGCCGTGCTTGTTTCAGCGCCCTGATGCGTTGGTTTTCAAATTTACGGCTGAGGGGGGCGATTTCGGCATCGTAATAGGCCTGCAGGCGGGGCAGATCGTCTCTGTGTGCCTTAAGCCCTGTGGCTGCCCGCTGCGCCCTGATGGGCGCACCGAACAGAAATGAGAGCATGTTCATAGGGTTACTTCAGGTAGTCGCTGGCGTTTACCGGTGCCCTGTCGGCTTCCTGAGCTTCAAAAAACGGCATGGCTTTAACCGATGCCATGTTGGCAATCAGTGAGCCGGGGAAAATTTCCACTGCGGTGTTCAGTTCAGACACGGCCGAGTTGTAAAAACGGCGGGCGGCACTGATGTGCGCTTCAACCTCGTTATAGGTTTGCATGGCCTGCACCATGGTCTGGTCGCTTTTGAGTTCAGGGTAGTTTTCAACCGTCACCATCAGCTGACCCATCTTGCTGTTTAGGGCATCGGCCTGCGCCAGGTGCTGGCGTACAGCATCGGCGTCATTTTTGTCGTAACCGGCGGTGAGCTGGGTGCGCAGCGCCGTGATCTCTGTCAGCAGTGACTTTTCGTGGTCCATAAATTTCTGCGCTATGGTCAGAATATTGGGAACCAGATCGGCACGCTTTTTAAGCTGCACATCGATACCTGACAATGCCTCTCGGGCAGTATTGCGTTTCTTGATCAGGCTTACATACCAGAGGTAGGCCACTATCAATACTAAAACCAGACCTATTAATAATCCTTCCATCATCAATCCTTTCAAAGGGGTGCCTGCAGGCCATTGCTGCCCAAGATAACCACAAATCGGGCCAAATTGCACCCGTGGCGGGTGAAATCTAAACAGGTTGGACATCATGGCACTGGAATTTCAGGTTTTATCGTGCCAAAAACTATTGATATTTATGACTTTACGCCGGATTTGATATTGGCCTGTCATATCTCACACTTAACCTGGCCAATTGCAGGTTAAACTTTTTTATCTAATTGTATTTATGTGGAAAATATTATTTTTTGTTGGGTAAAAAAACGACATCCTTACAAGGGGGCTGGCCGCCCCCAGCGATTTCCCGGCAAGTAAAGGAATAGATTCGGCAATTTAACAAGTCAGCAAGACGTAAAAGCCTGTAATCAGTCATTTAGTTCAGCTCGAGTTCAGCCTTAATACAATAGAGTTACAGCTGCACAACATTTGGATTTGGCGACCAATTTGCCGTGATGGGATCCCCTGAGGGATCCCTTTTTTTCAGCTTAAGTTTGACTTAACTCGTTTGTGATAGGGTTTCGAGCCCGCAGCTGACGCCGGTTTGGCGATTATGATGCCCATTGCTGCTGAATGAATTAATGATAACGAGTGCTGCCAAGCAGCCAGGCCGAAGGAAAGAACATGAGCACCAACTCCCGGGAGGCGATGGCCTCTGAAACACCGGAAGACATCGCCAAAAGCGGCTGGTTTGTCCGGTTTTTGAATCTGGTGGAACGTCTGGGGAACCTCTTACCCCATCCCATCACCCTGTTTGCCATGTTCTGTGTTGCTGTGGTGCTGCTGTCCGGGATCCTGGGCTATTTCGAACTTTCGGTGACAGACCCCCGCCCCGAAGGCGCCTCAGGTCGCAGTGCCGACGGCATCATTTCGGTCGTCAGCCTGATGAATGCCGAGGGCCTGCGCCTTATAGTCTCCAACCTGGTGACCAATTTCACCGGTTTTACGCCCCTGGGTACTGTGTTGGTTGCCCTGCTTGGGGTGGGCATTGCCGAGCGCTCAGGGCTGCTCAGCGCTGCCATGCGCGCACTGGTAATTGGCCGCTCCCGCCGCCTTGTAACCGTCACCATCGTCTTTGCCGGTATCGTTTCCAACACGGCCTCCGAGCTTGGCTATGTGGTGCTTATCCCCATGGCGGCAATGATTTTTCACTCCCTTGGAAGACATCCCTTAGCCGGTTTGGCTGCCGCGTTTGCCGGGGTTTCGGGTGGTTACAGTGCCAACTTGCTGCTGGGCACCATAGACCCCTTGCTGTCGGGCATCACCGAAGCTGCTGCCCGTATGATTGACCCCGAATATGTGGTCGGCCCGGAGGTGAACTGGTACTTCATGTTTGCCTCTACCTTTGTCGTGTCCTTTATGGGCGCCTGGGTAACCGAAAAAATCGTCGAGCCCAAGTTGGGCAAGTACGACCCCAGCGAAGCCTCAGTCGATCTCGACGGTCAGGCCATGGAGCAGGTCACTGACATCGAGCGCCACGGCCTGAAAATGGCGGGATTGGCTGTTCTGGTACTGGGCGTCATTCTGGCATTGACCGTGGTTCCTGAAGGTGCGCCGCTGCGTCATCCGGATACAGGCCTGGTGGCAGGCTCCCCCTTCCTCAAGGGGATTGTGGTGTTCATCTTCATCTGCTTTGCCATTCCGGGCCTGGTGTATGGCAAGGTGGTGGGCACCATGAAGAAAGACACAGATGTGATCAATGCCATGAGCCACAGCATGGGTACCATGGGCATGTACATAGTGCTGGTGTTCTTCGCTTCCCAGTTTGTAGCGTTTTTCAAATGGACCAATCTCGGTGCCGTGCTGGCGGTGATGGGCGCTGATGCCCTGAGCGCCATCGGGCTGACAGGCCCGTTGCTGTTTTTGCTGTTTATCGCCATGTGCGGCTTTATCAACCTGATGCTGGGTTCGGCGTCGGCGCAATGGGCGGTCACGGCACCGATTTTTGTGCCCATGTTGATGTTGGTGGGTTATGCCCCGGAAACCATTCAGGCGGCGTACCGGATTGGTGATTCGGTGACTAACCTGATTACCCCCATGATGAGCTATTTCGGTCTTATTCTGGCGGTGGCCTGTCGTTACAAAAAAGACATGGGCATCGGCACTCTGGTGGCGACCATGCTGCCTTATACCCTGGTGTTTTTTGTCGGTTGGACCAGCTTCTTCTTCCTGTGGGTGTTCGGCTTTGGATTACCTGTGGGGCCGGGCGCCGCCACTTACTACACTCCTTAAGAGTACCCAACAAAAAGCCCCGCCAGAGCGGGGCTTTTTTAAGGCGAGTAATGGCGCCGTCAGCGATTAAAAGCTGCTGACATCGAGGCGACCATTGCTCGAGACTTTACCCTGGCAGGAACCGGTGGGAGTCGCACTGCCTAGCAATGCGTCCTTCACGTCCATGTGGCTGGCACCGGGGTGCAGGGCTTTGTAGAGAGCGGCAGCGCCTGATACGTGAGGCGTGGCCATGGAGGTACCGTTGTAGCTGGCGTAGCCCGAAATCACCTGGCCCTTGCTGCTCTTGGGCACGGTTGAGTAAATGCCTGAGCCCGGGGCACAGATATCCACAGTGGTAGCACCATAGCTGGAGAAGGAGCTCATGGCACCGCTGCTGGTGATGGAGGCCACAGCAATGATGTTGTCATTTGGGTATTCAGCCGGATAGCAGTTGGAGCCCGAGTCGCAGTTGTAGCTGTCGTTACCGGCAGCGGCGATGAAGAGGATACCTGCATCATTGGCACGGCCAATGGCATCTTCCAACGCCTGAGAATATCCACCGCCGCCCCAGCTGTTGCTGGTGGCAACCAGATTAAGCCCATGACGCTGTTTCATATCGGTGAAGTAGTCCACCGCCTTAACGGCGTTGGCCGTGGTGCCGCCGCGGCGACCGAGGAACTTGCCGCTCATCAGCTTCACGTTCCAGCAAACCCCCGCCACGCCTTTGCCATTACCACCGACAGCGCCTATGGTGCCGGCTACGTGGGTGCCGTGATCGTCTATGGTGCCGTCGAAGACAGAGTTGTCGTTGCTGTCAAAGTCCCAGCCATAAACGTCATCAACATAGCCATTGCCATCGTTGTCTATGCCGTCCCCAGGGATTTCGCCGGGGTTTTGAAACGCGTTGTCTGCCAGATCTTCGTGTTCGTACATGTAGCCTTCGTCGATGATCCCAACGACCACATCGCTGCAATCTGTGTTACCGGTATTCCATTGCTCACCCGCATGTGAGCCCCAGCCATTGGCGGGGTTGGTGGCGTCACCGTACATGCCCCAGAGCGAGCCATTGGTGTAGTAGGTGTCATTGGCCGCATCGGCATGTTGGTAAATCCAGTTGGGTTCAACAAATTCCACGTTGGGATCCGCGGCAAGTTCGCGCATGGCTGCTGCCATGTCCTTGCCAACGGGCAGGCTGACGAGGTGAAGTTCACCACGCTGATTTTTGCCGAGGGTTTCGATGTGGTTAGCCTGAACTCGGGACAGGACGCGTTCTTTTTGGCTGTCGTTGGAGTCGGCGCGGTATTGGACAATCAGCTCATCGGCAACGTGGGCGCGACCATTTTTGAGCCCTTGCATTGCTTTGTGATTGTCGGCAGCCAGGGAGCCGGCGCTGGCCAGCGCAATGGCAACGGCAAGAGAAACGCGAGTCTTAATCTGCATGCTTAATCTCCTAAAGAGTATTGTTATCAGGGTTTTATACTTCTTATTCACGTGATTTACGTGCCCGGCTTTTTTGACCGGAGATCTGAACATACAAGCATTGGGCGAAAAAGTGTACGGTTTTATAACAATTTATTAACCATCGTTACCCGTGTACCCCTGCCCCCGGCTCTGGCATAATTTGCCCTGTAGCCCAAGGGGTTGCGACAACTGCGGCCGCGAAAGTGAGTCGTGCCATATACAGTCTGTGTTTGCGGAGTCTCTGTGCAAATTTGGGTCGATGCCGATGCCTGTCCATCGGTGATTAAAGAGGTGCTTTTTCGTGCCGCCGAGCGGCGACAAATCACAGTGACTCTGGTGGCAAACCAGAGTGTACGTGTGCCGCCATCTCCTTTTATCAAGTCGATTCGGGTCGAGTCGGGTTTCGATGTGGCCGATAACGAAATCGTCAAACGCGTCAGTAAAGGTGAACTGGTGATCACCGCCGATATTCCGCTGGCGGATGAAGTGATTGCCAAGGGGGCGCTGGCCCTCAATCCCCGTGGTGAGTTGTACACTGCAGAGAACGTTAAGGCCCGGCTGAATATGCGTGACTTTATGGAAACCCTGCGTGCCAGCGGGATCCAGAGTGGTGGCCCTGCCCCCCTGTCACAGGCCGACCGCCAGGCCTTTGCCAACCAGTTGGATCGCTGGCTCGCCAGGTTACCCAAGTAACATCCACCGCCCGGGAGTGGGCGTTTTTTAATCTCAGACCATCAGGGAGTCAGATGGCCACCTCAGACTTTAATATTCCATTCGAACATCGAAAGCCGTTTGCCAAGCACTATCAGCAATTTATCTGGCCGTTGTGTAAAAAGTTGGAGGCAAGGCGCGGGCCCATTGTGGCCCGTCAGCAGGCTCGGATGGCTGAAATCCGCCCATTTACCCGGTTGATCTGGCCGATGATTTTGCTTTCATTTGGCAGTAGTGCGCTGGGCTTTTTTGGCGTTCTGCCAACACAGTGGATTTTCATCGGGTTTGGTCTGGCCTTTGTCAGTATGCTTGGCATGGCCGCACTGGCCTGGTGGGCAGGCAATGAACTGTCCAGCTTTATGGATGAAGGCATCGACAAGCTTTATCCCCGGGTGCTGGCGTATTTTGGCGAGGACTTTGTTATCAAGTGGGGCAATGAGGTGGCCGGGCGGCACCGAGCCTATGAAGATTACGGCATCTTCCCGAAACACGATAAGTCGAGCTGCTTCAGCCACCTGAAGGGAAGCCACCACGGGGTACCGTTCGAGTTTTTCAATGTGGGTTTTTACGAAAAGAAAAACGACGATAAGTACGAGCTGAAATTCAAAGGTGTGTTGCTGGCTTTCTCCCTGAAAAAAGCCTTCAAGGCCACCACCCGGGTAGTGCGCGATGGTGGCTTCTGGCTCCACTTGGGACAGCGGGGGCTCGACAGGGTGAAGCTCGAAGATCCCCGCTTTGAGGCGAGTTTTGAGGTATTTGCATCGGATCAGGTAGAGGCCCGTTATCTGCTGAACCCCGGCATGATGGAGCGCTTTATTGAGCTCGACAGCCACTTTGGCCAGGGGCTGGAGGCCTGCTTCAAAGACAACAAGCTGCTTATCCGTCTGCCTACCTCGCGGGATTTCTTTACCCACTTCCAGGACCATGAAAAGCCCATCGATTTTAAAGAGCCCATTGAAGAGATCTTTGCCGATCTCGGCTTTATTTTTGGGATTGCCGACGAGCTGGCGATTGCGCGCCATACGGGGCTGTAACTCGGGCAAAATGCCCAGTTTCAATGACTTATTTGATGTACAAAAAACAATATAACGTACTGTTTGTGTTAACTATTCCTTTGCTGCATGAGATATGAACAATTGATGGTGGTTTTCGCTCGACATTTGAACGGATGCCCTGTAAATTGCGCCCGCCCGGCAGCTCGCCGGGGGCTTTGAACAGCTCGCCGCGCCTGAGAAGTTGGCCGTCGGAAGCCGTAAAGCCAGCAACGCCCACGGGCTCAAATAAGAATGTCAGATTTCATTTCGAGGACACCCATGAAGTACGCTTTTGCAGCGCTCCTTGTTATTTTTGCCAGCGGCTGTGCCACCACCGGCAGCGAGCAGGTTGCCACTCCACAAGTGCAGCAAGCCGAGGCAGTGTCCGGCCACAAGAATCGTTCTGTGATGCCGGGCAAGGCAGCCAATCCAAGAAAAGCCGTATCAGCCCTCTGAGCCGAGCCTTTTAAGACCCCGCCAAAAGCGGGGTTTATTTTTTAATCCATTCAGTCGCTGGCGGCGTATCCATTGTGGCAACCCAAGCCAAGGAGCCTTGCCATGACTATTCGCTACTCAAGCCTGAAAGTTCTGCCTTGCATCGATAAGGCCTGCATTCACTCACTGGACATGTCCCTTTACCAGCTGTCTGTGGTGATAGAGGGCGCCGAACTGTATGTCACCGATGAAGAGGATCGCATGCTCAGGAGTTTGAATCTGTGCCAGATGCAGGCCTTGCTTGAGGGGTTGTCGGTTCGCGAGACAGTGCTGCGCCAGGAGAGTGCCTATGATGAAATGGTGGGGCAGGCGGTGCGACACGGTGACAATGCCATGGAAATTCCCCTGCGCGTCGCGTGAGAGTAACCAGGCTTATAACCCCAGCCTTAATAAAAAGCCCCGCAGTGCGGGGCTTTTTGCTTCATCTTATTCGATGGGGTAGCTGACTCAGTGTTTGCCAGCCCCTGCGCCGGTTTGGGCCTGTTTCTCGCGCTTGCTGAAAATACGCTCAACAATCACGAAGAACAGCGGCACGAAGAAGATTCCGAGGAAGGTCGAGCTCATCATACCGCCGAGTACACCGGTACCTATGGCGTTCTGGGCACCGGAACCCACACCGGTAGAAATAGCCAGCGGCACAACCCCCAGACCAAAGGCCAGTGAGGTCATCAGAATCGGGCGCAAACGCACTCTAACTGCGTGCAGGGTGGCCTCAATCAGACCGGCACCCTTCTCATAGTATTCCTTGGCGAATTCCACGATAAGAATGGCGTTCTTGGTGGCCAGACCCACAGTGGTCAAGAGGCCCACCTGGAAGAACACGTCGTTGGACAGGCCGCGGCCATTCATGGCCAGCAGGGCTCCGATGATCCCCAGCGGCACAACCAGCACAACGGCAAAGGGCACTGACCAGCTCTCGTAGAGGGCCGCGAGTACCAGGAACACGACCAGAATCGACAGGGCATAGAGGGCCGGAGCCTGGTTGCCCGAGAGTCGCTCTTCATAGGACAGGCCATTCCACTCGACGCCAAAGCCCGGTGGTAACTGCTCAACAATCTTTTCGATGTCCTTCATGGCATCACCGGTACTGTAGCCCGGGGCAGTGGCACCCTGGATGTTCATGGCGGGCAGGCCGTTGAAGCGTTCCAGACGGGGTGAGCCAAAGTCCCAGCGGCCAGTGGCGAAAGCCGAGAAGGGCACCATTTCTCCGTTGGCGTTACGTACATACCAGGTGTTCAGGTCTTCAGGCTGCATACGGTACTCGGCATCGCCCTGTACGTACACCTTCTTCACCCGTCCACGGTCGATAAAGTCATTCACATAGCTGCCGCCCCAGGCGGTAGCTATGGCACTGTTCACCGAGGAGATATCCACACCCAGAGCGCGCAGCTTGGCATGGTCTATATCCAGCTGGTACATGGGCGCATCTTCCTGACCATTGGGGCGCACACCCACCAGGTTGGGATTTTGTGCCGCCATGCCCAGCAGCTGGTTACGGGCCTCCAGCAGCTTGGCGTGACCCTGGCCATTTTTGTCCTGCAGGTAGAAGTCGAAACCGTTGGCGGTACCGAGTTCAATAACTGCCGGTGGCGCAAAGGCAAACACGAAGGCTTCTTTAATCTGGGAGAAGGCCATCATGGCTCGGCCCTGCAAAGAGAACACATCCTGACCCTCGCCTTCACGCACGGCCCAGTCTTTCATGCCAACGAAGGCAATACCCATGTTCTGACCCATGCCCGCAAAGGAGAAGCCGGCCACCGAGAACACAGAGTTCACGTTGTCCTTTTCATCTTCGCGGAAGAACTTGTCCATCTTTTCCAGCACCTTCACCGTGGACTCCTGGCTGGAGTTGGTCGGCAGGATCACCTGGGCAAAGAGGATGCCCTGATCCTCATCGGGCAAGAAGGCGGTGGGCATGCGCATAAAGATCCAGCCGGTTGCGACCACCAATGCCAGATATATCGCCATCACCCTGGCGGAGCGCTTGAGAATAGCGGCCACGCTGCCTTCGTAGCGCGAGGTCATCTTTTCAAAACTGCGGTTAAACCAGCCAAAGAAGCCATGCTGACCATGGGAATGGCCGGGCTTGAGTGGCTTGAGCATGGTGGCACACAGGGCGGGCGTCAGGATCAGGGCCACCAGTACCGACAGCGCCATGGCCGACACGATAGTGATAGAGAACTGACGGTAAATCACCCCGGTAGAACCCGACATAAAGGCCATGGGCACGAATACCGCCGACAGGGTCAAACCAATACCCACCAAGGCGCCGGTGATTTGGTCCATCGACTTGCGGGTCGCTTCAACCGGCCCCAGGCCTTCTTCCTGCATCACACGTTCAACGTTTTCCACTACCACGATGGCATCGTCAACCAAGAGGCCGATGGCCAGTACCATGGCGAACATGGTCAGGGTATTAATGGAGAAACCAAAGGCCGACAGAATGGCGAAGGTGCCCAGCAGTACCACAGGTACGGCAATCGTCGGGATAAGAGTTGCGCGAAAGTTCTGCAGGAACAGGTACATGATCACAAATACCAGTACCACGGCTTCCAACAGAGTATGCACTACGCCTTCGATGGATTGCTTAACGAAGGGGGTGGTGTCGTAGGGATAAACCACATCGAGGCCCGCCGGAAAGAAGGGCTTCATTTCGGCGATTTTTTCCCGCACCCGGGTCGCGGTATCCAGGGCGTTGGCTCCCGTTGCCAGGCTGATGGCAAGACCCGCGGCCGGACGGCCGTTGTAGAACGACTCCACCACATAGCTTTCGGCGCCGAGCTCAACCCGGGCTACGTCGCCGAGGAACACCTTGGCGCCATTGGTATCGGACTTGAGAATAATCTTGCGGAACTGCTCCGGGGTTTCCAAACGGCTCTGGGCGGATACTGTGGCGTTCAGCTCCTGGCCGAGTACCGCAGGCGCACCACCAAGCTGACCTGCAGACACCTGGGCGTTTTGCTCGCGAATCGCGGCAATCACGTCCTGTGTGGTGAGGCTATATTGGGTCAGTTTCAGAGGGTCTAGCCATATTCGCATGGCATAAGGTGCACCGAAGAGGGTAATTTCACCCACACCGGCAACCCGGCTTAAGGGGTCCTGGACGTTGGAGCCCACATAGTCGGCGATGTCATTTTTGGTCAGACTGCCGTCTTCCGACACAAAACCCAGTACCATCAAAAAGCCCGAGGTGGACTTGTTCACCCTGACACCCTGCGCCTGTACTTCCTGTGGCAGCAGTGGCATGGCCGATTGCAGCTTGTTCTGAACCTGTACCTGGGCGATGTCTGCATCGGCCTCGGCATTAAAGGTCAGGGTGATTTCGGCATTACCGAAACCGTCACTGGTGGAGTTGATATAACGCAGGTTGTCCAAGCCCGTCATGCGCTGCTCTATCACCTGGGTGACCGAGTCTTCCAGCGTCTTGGCGGAGGCGCCTGGGTAGTTGGCGGAGATCACCACGGTGGGTGGTGCGATGTTCGGGTACTGGGACACGGGCAGGCTTTTGATAGCCAATACCCCTGCCAGCATCACCAAAATCGCGATCACCCATGCAAAAATGGGTCGATCAATAAAAAAACGTGCCATAGCTTAATCCTGAATTTCGCGGGTTCCTGGGGTCCTTTGCCAATTACTTGGCCTGCGCCGCTGTGGCAGTGACCGGTGCACCTGGGCGTATTTTCTGCAGCCCTTCTACAATCAATTTATCGCCTGCATTCAGCCCCGAAGTAATACGCCACTGGTGGTTGATAACCTCGGCAGTGGTCACGGTGCGGGCTTCAACCTTGCTTTCGGCGTTCACCACCATGGCCACGGCTTCACCACGGGTATTGCGGGTAATGGCCTTTTGCGGCACCAGAATGGCGTTGGGATCTACCCCGGTGTTCAGCATGGCGCGTACATACATACCCGGCAGCAACACGTTGTCTGGGTTGGGGAACTCGGCCCGCAGAATCACAGAACCCGTGTTTTCATCCACGCTCACTTCGGCAAATTGCAGCTTGCCCTTGTGCTCGTAAGTTGTGCCATCTTCCAGTACCAGCTGCACTTCGGCGTTGTCGGCCGCCTGCAGCTTACCGGCTCGCAGCTTGGCCTTGAGGGCCAGCAGTTGGGCGCTGGATTGGGTGATGTCCACATTGATGGGGTCCAGCTGCTGAATAGTGGCCAGTACCTGTCCCTGATTGGCGGTTACCAACGCACCAGGCGTGACGGACGATTTACCGATGCGGCCTGAAATTGGGGCCTGCACTTCGGTGTAGTTCAGATTGATATTGGCGGTATGCAGCTGGGCCTCGGCCACTTTCACCCGGGCGAGTGCTTCCTTATAGGCGGCATCGGCTTCGTCGAAGTCCTGCTTGGAAATGGCATTGGTTTTCACCAACTTTTCGTAGCGGGCGGCGCGGGCTTTGGCACTGGCCAATGAGGCCTGTGCGCTGGCGAGGTCGGCCTTGGCGCTTTCGAGGGTGGCCTTATAGGTGGCATCGTCAATTTTGTAGAGTGACTGACCTTCTTTCACTTCACGACCTTCAACGAAGTTACGCTCCATGATGATGCCAGAAACCTGAGGGCGAACCTCGGCCTCGAGGAAAGCGCGGCTGCGACCGGGCAGCTCAACCATGATGTTTTGAGGCGCTGCAGTGACCTGCACTGTGCCGACTTCCATGGGAGGCATTTGCTGCTGGTTGGCAGCTTGCTGAGCATCTTCCTGGCAGGCACTGACCCACAAGACCATGCCTATGGCCGAGGCAATTTTTAACATTTGCCGCATTGAAATCTCCTTTTTATGTCTGGGCTCACGGGGTTGTGCGGATAAAAAGCGCTCGATACCCAGACAAATCGCCCATTTTTAATACTGAATTTATGATCAGCCAGTTATCTCACACAGGGGGCGGCAGCTCAAGTCAGCTAATGGCTGAAAAGTGTAAAGGAATGCAAAAATCTCTTTTATTTGCATGTATTTAGCGATTTATTAACATTTGGTGCGGCCAGAAAGGTACTCGATAACCTGTGTCATCAGTTATTCATATTTCTTCATAAACTGTCGCGAGCTGTTCACGCGTCTCATCAAGGCCATTCATAACCGCGCTTTATCATTGCCTTCAGCGGGAAACCCCACATTAAGAGGCAGTGATGATGAAATTGAATAAAACCCTGTTGGTCTTGGCCACCATTGCGTGTTCCAGTGGCGTGATGGCAGAAGAAGCCAAAGTATTCGGCGGCACCCTGGGTGGCAAGCTGACCATCGCCAGCGACTACGTGTTCCGTGGCGAGTCCGAAACCATGGACGGCGACGTGCCCGCGATTCAGGGCACCCTGAGCTGGAGCAACGATGCGGGTTGGTATGCCGGCTTCTTTGGCTCCAATATCAAGTTTGCCGATCCGAATCTGGAAGTGGTAACAGGGCCTTTTATCGGCAAGGCCGGTGAATTTGGTGAATCAGGTTTCACCTATGATGTGATGGTGTTTTCTTACCTCTATCCCGGCGCGTCTTACAGCAATTACACCGAGCTGTGGTTGAAAGTCGGTAGACAGTTCGGCCAACTGAATATGCAGCTGGAAGTCACCCCCACCCTTGATGACTGGTTTGGCGTAGCTGGCTGGCAAGGGGTCAACTATGCGATTCACCCAAGCTATTCCTTTGACAACGGTGTTCAGCTGTCAGGCTCTGTGGGTTATCAGGACCTGGATGGCGAAGGCGCCGAGGGCTGGGGCCACTGGAACCTGGGTGTATCCAAATCCTGGGCAGGTTATACCCTGGATCTGAGATACCACGGTAGTACGGTAGACACAGACCACAAGGTTTACGGTACCCAAACCGAGATTTTCGACGACCGCTTTGTGGTTGGGATCAGCAAGGCATTTTAAATCCGGTTGTCACCCACGCCACAGGCAATAATGCGGCTGATTTGTGCCAGCGTCCGGCCCGATTCAGCCTGCCAGTGGTTAAAGGCGGCCTGAGCCTGGGTCAGCCCCTTTTGGGTGGCCATCCCGGCATCCACCAGGCCTGTTGCCCTCAGATAAGCTTCCACATCTGAAGTCAGCAAGAAGGTGTCTTTCCCTGTGGCGCGCAGGAAGTAAGGGCCTGTATTGCCCCCAAGCCGCGCACCACGCTTTTTGAGCACCTGCCACAGCGAGGTGATCTCTTCCCCGGGCCAGAGGGCGATATAGCGCGCGAAACTGCCATGTTCAGCAGCAATGTCTTTTATCATCAGGGCATTGTCGTAAATGGCCTGGGTCTTTTTGGCATGGCGGATAAGGCCAGGGTCGCTGGCCCGAGCGGTGAGCTGCTCCGGTGACATCAACAGCACTTTCAGCGGATCGAAACCAAAGAACGCTGTTTCATAGGCTGGCCACTTGGCATCTACTACCTTCCACACAAAGCCACTCTGAAATATCTGTTTGCTCATGGCCGACAGCAGGCGGTCGTCGGAATACTCCTGATATTCGTCGGCAGACAAAGACTGAGGCAGCAGGGCTTCCAGCGCATCGGCGCCGCCTTTGCGCTCGGCGGCGCGCTGATAAATACTGGCAAAGGATTCAATTTTCATGGACTTCCCTGAAACTGTGAATGGCCTTGCCAGTGTACTTGCACACTCAGTTTGGCTTCAACGCTCCTTTGATGACAGTGGCCAAACTTGTGGGTGCGCGGCCAAGCAGCAGGGCTAAATCATCGCTGCGCTTATCATATTCCCCTGCGGCAATGGCCCGACTGGCCCCGCCGAGTGCCGTGGCTAAAAATGCCGGTAATCCCATATTCAGCAGCGTATCGACTTGGGCCTGGGCCGAAATGAGGTGGGTACTGATGGCGTTACCACTGAGCTGTCCAATCAGGGCGGCGATGTCCGCATAGGACAGGAGTTCAGGCCCGGTCAGTTCGTAAATCTTGCCTGTGTGGCCATCGGTCATCAATATTCGCGCCAGCGCCTCGGCCAAATCCTGTTTGCTTACGGGGGCAAAGCGGCCCTCTGCTGCGGCATGGGTCAGTACGCCTGTCTCCAGTGTGTGGCTCAGGCCCATCAGTTGCAGCTCGGCATAAAAGGCATTGCGTACCACAGTGGCGGGAATGGCTGCCGCGCTGATGGCCGCTTCGGTGGCGGCATGACTGGCGCCGAAACTGAAGGCGCTGTCCAGCGAGGGTGATTGAAAACTGGTGTATACCAGCTGGGCAACCCCGGCCTTTTTGGCGGCGGCGATAACCCGCAGATGTTGACCCAGACGGATATCATTGGGGGTATTACCGGAAATAAACAGTACCTTGTCTGCTCCCGCCATGGCTGCATCCAGAGAGTCTGGCTGGTCATAGTCGGCAAACACAACATGGCCAAGTGTCGCATCCAGTTTGTCCGGTGAGCGGCTGCCCAGTCGTACAATTTCGGTATTGCCAAGAGTGTTCAGGGCATTGGCAGTAAGGGTGGCCAGTTCACCACTGGCGCCGAGTATCAGGATCATCTTGAGTACCTCAGGGTTGGTATGAATGAGGTGCTCAGTTTATTCCCGTGGCGAAATCGGATAATGAGTGATTTACTTATATCTTTGGTAATTCAAACTTAACAAAAGGTCGCCCATGGACGCTTCACAATTGTACCGCATGCTGGTGTTTGCTTCGGTTGTAGAGCAAGGGTCACTGACCATGGCCGCAGAAGTGTTGGGGATCAGCCGCTCCATGGTGAGCCAGCACCTGAAAAAGCTGGAAGAGCGGTTGGGCTGCGAGCTGCTTCACCGCACCACGAGGCGTATCAGCCTGACCGAAGATGGGCGGGAGTTTTTTCATTACTGCGGCGAACTATTGCAGCTGGCAAGGCAGGCAGAGGCTGTGACCCGCCCGGCGGATGAGCATCTTCACGGTAGCCTCAGGGTCACGGCGCCGGTTGGTCTGGGAGAACATAACCTGCTGCCCCTTATCGGCGACTTTCATCGCCGTTACCCCAACATTCGTCTGACATTGATGCTGGAGGACAGCAAGCTCAACCTCCTCGAACATCAAATTGACGTGGCCATACAGGCAGGTTGGCCGGAAGATTCAGAATTCAGGGCCATTAAGCTTGGCAGTTTTGATGAGCAGTTGGTGGCCAGCCCCGAGTATGTGGCGGCTCATGGAAAGCCCTTGCACCCCGACAACTTACAGCATCATCAATGGTTGGCGCATGCGTCCGGCCATTTGCCGAAAACCTGGACGTTGCACAATGGTCAGGGTGAGGAGTTTCGGGTCAGGATCACTCCATTTATCAGCTGCAACAGTACCAATGGCCTGATTGCCATGGCGCTGCAGGGGCTGGGGGTGGCAATACTGCCCGATAATCTGGTGAACGAGCATTTGGCGTCCGGGGCCTTGGAACTGCTTTTGCCGGATTATCATTTACGCGAAGGCGGCGTGTATGCCCTGCATCCCTATAAAGAGAATACTCCCCCCAGAGTGCGGGTATTTCTCGACTTTCTGAAGGAGCGGTTGATCCAATCCCGCTAAAACCAACTAAATTAAACAAAGGGCGTTTGATTGGGAGCCGGATTCCATGGAGCTCTTTTACCACCCGTTGTCGCGATATTCCCAAAAAGTTCTGCTTGGATTGTATGAAAAGCAGGTCAACTTTTATCCCCGGGTCACTGAGCTCAGGGATCCCATACAACGTCAGACATTCAGCAAGATTTACCCTCCCTGCAAGCTGCCACTGCTTAAATGCTCTGATGGCAGCCTGTTACCCGAATCGACCATCATCATCGAATACCTGGATCAACATATACCCGGCGGAACCCGCCTGTTGCCAAAAGACAGCGCCGACTGCCTGAGGGTGCGTTTATGGGACAGGATTATCGATAACGACATCAGCAATCAGCTGTTTTTGCTGGAGCAGCAATTGAGCATGGCACCTGAACATCGCAATGAGCTGGCCATGGCACAGGTCAAACAGCGTTTGCTGCAGGTATTGGCCAGCATTGATGATGAACTGGCCAATTCCCATTGGTTGGTGGGGGATGGCTTTACCCTGGCTGACTGCGCCCTGGTGCCCTGTCTTGAACCCGCGTTTGAGCTTCTGTCCCTGCTGGAGTTGGAAAACCTCTGCCGTTACCGCCAGCAGGCAAAAATCCGCGGCGCCTGGGAGCTGGTGGCCGAGGAGGCACAGCTCGCCGCCGCCGAAGAGACTAGCGGACTCAAACTCATTCCTTAGCTGTTACGCTCTTTCTTGAGCTGCAAAAAAGCCTTCCATTTCTGCACTTCGGGCGACAACTCAGGTGCGTCGCCTTCATAGCCCGCTTCACGCACCAGTTCACTGATGGGCACCTGCTTGCGGTTACACACAAAAACCCCGCGCACATGCACTATGCAGTGCAGTCCACGTTCGCTGACAAAGCGCTGATCAATATAAAAATATTTTTCGTCCCACCCGACTACACGGCTCTCGATGGTAAATTTCTGCAGTGGCTTGATGTCGCGGATATAGGTGAATTCCGCGGCGTTGACTATGGGCATCCATTTTAGCTTGAGAAAACGCTTTAACAGCCCCATTTCCGCCAGCATGTAGGTACGGGCCAGGTCCATAAAGGCCGGATAACGACTGTTGGTCAGGTGCATATTGATGTCGCAGTCTGATGGTAAGGCGCGATACTCAATGAGGCTGGTGTCGAGAAAACCAATGGAGCGGCAGTGGCGAACACGCCATAAAAACAACCAGATAAGTCTGAAATACAGGTTCATGGATTCGTAGTTTAGAGTTTTTGCGTAAAGAGAAAGGCTAACAGAGGTCCTACCAGCGGGCAACTGTCAGTGTAGCCACAAGGCCTTCCTGTCGGAGTAATAAAAAAGGCGCCGAAGCGCCTTTAAGATGAAATCAATCTCAGTGCTGAATGCCGCTGTGGCGCAGTAGCGCATCTGTATTGGGCTCCCGGCCCATGAAGCGGCGGAACAGTTCCATGGGCTCTTCGCTGCCACCCATCTCAAGGATATGGGTAAGGAAGTCGCGCCCCGTATCTGGATTAAAGATACCTTCAGCTTCAAACCGCGAGAAGGCATCGGCCGACAGTACTTCGGCCCACTTGTAGCTGTAGTAACCTGCGGCATATCCCCCGGCAAAAATATGGGAGAAGCTGTGCTGGAAGCGATTAAAGCTGGGGGGGATCACCACGGCCACCTGCTGACGCACTTCGTCCAGAGTTTCCTGAATGCGGGCACCGTCTTCGCCGTTGTATTCCAGGTGCAGGCGGAAATCGAACAGCGAAAACTCCAGCTGGCGCACCATCATCATGGCGGATTGGAAATTTTTGGCCGCCAACATCTTGTCCAGCATGGCCTTGGGCAGCGGCTCGCCGGTTTCGTAGTGGCCGGAGATTTCGCCGAGGGCTGCTTCTTCCCAGCACCAATTCTCGAGGAACTGGCTTGGCAGCTCCACGGCATCCCAGGGCACACCATTGATACCGGATACACCGCCTACCTCTACCTTGGTCAGCATATGGTGGATGCCATGGCCAAACTCATGGAACAGGGTAACCACTTCGTCATGGGTAAAGAGCGCTGGTTTATTGCCCACGGGACCATTGAAGTTACAGGTGAGGTAAGCCACGGGTTTTTGCAGCCCATCGGGGGTTTGACGACGAACCCGGCACTCGTCCATCCAGGCGCCGCCGCGTTTACCGCTGCGGGCGTAGAGATCCAGATAGAAGCTGCCTCTGTGCTCGCCTTCGCTGTCCATAATGTGGAAGAAGCGCACGTCCTTATGCCAGCGGTCAAATTCCTGCTGCTCGACTATCTTCATGCCAAAGAGACGCTCTACCGTGTGGAAGAGGCCGCTCAGTACCTTGTTTTCGGGAAAGTAAGGGCGCAGTTCTTCCTGGGAAATTTCGTATCTGTGCTGTTTGAGTTTTTCGGCGTAAAAGCTTAAATCCCATGCCTTGAGGTCGGTTTGGCCATATTCTTTCGCGGCGAAGGCCTTGAGCTCATCCAGCTCCTGTTTGGCCTGTGGACGAGAGTGCAGGGCCAGCTCATTCAGGAAGCTGATAACCTGGCCCGGTGTTTCGGCCATCTTGGTGGCCAGCGACTTGTGGGCAAAGCTGTCGAAACCGAGCAGGGTGGCCAGCTCGTGGCGCAGCGCCAGCAACTCTTCCATCAAGGGGCCATTGTCAAATTCACCGGCGTTGGGGCCCTGATCCGAGGCGCGGGTCACGAAGGCGGTGTAGCACTCCTGGCGCAGTTCACGGTTTTCGCTGTACATCATCACAGGCAAATACGATGGGAAGTCGAGGGTGAACAGATACCCCTGCTCGCCTTTTTCTTCTGCCATGGCGCGTGCTGCAGCAAGGGCCGATTCAGGCAGACCCTTAAGTTCGGACTCATCGGTGATGAGCTTCTGCCAGGCGTGGGTGGCATCCAACACCTGATTGGAGAAGCTGCTCGACAGTTCCGACAGGCGTTTGACTATTTCGCCATAACGGGCCTTTTTGTCGTCATCCAAGCCAATACCCGAGAGTTCAAAGTCTCGCAGGGCATGGTCAATCACCTGTTGCTGCGCCTTGGACAGACCTTGAAATTCATCAGAATTTTTAAGGGTTTTATAGGCCTGATACAGCCCCTGATGCTGGCCCACAAAGGTGCCATACTCAGACAGAAGCGGCAGGCAAGCGTCGTGGGCCGCGCGCCATGCTTCTGTGCTGAGCACTGAGTTCATGTGCGATACCGGTGACCAAAGTTTGCTGAGGCGATCGTCAGCTTCCTCCAGGGGCGCAACCAGTCCCTGCCAGCTGAAATCACCACGTTCCAGTACCCGTGCAATTTCTGCCCGGCAGTGGTCTATGGCCTGCTCGACCGCTGGCTGAATATGCTCTGGCTTGATGGCCGAAAAGGGGGGCAGCGCGTTGGCCGCAAGCAGTGGATTGGTCATGGAGATCCCTTATTATCGTGCAAATAGTGTCGTGCAAAGCAGGTTTTGCAAAGCAGTTGCGGCCTG
The DNA here is from genome assembly GCF_000015245.1 of Shewanella amazonensis SB2B. Classification (NCBI taxonomy): domain Bacteria; kingdom Pseudomonadati; phylum Pseudomonadota; class Gammaproteobacteria; order Alteromonadales; family Shewanellaceae; genus Shewanella; species Shewanella amazonensis. The sequence goes on along the minus strand of NC_008700.1, from coordinate 4,177,810 downwards.
GGCCATGGAGCATACATAAGGGCTGGCGCCGGATTTATCAAGGTAAAGCAATCCACCAGCCAGTTGACTGCATTGGACGCGGCAGATTTTCATTGATCTGTATCGGGTTTTGCATCCTTTTGCAGTTTACATTGTCAACTTTGTTGACCGCTCCGCAAATGCTATCAATTCTCATTTACTGGCGCTGGCCCAGTATTAATATTCGCCCAAGAGTAAAACAGATTCAGGATGGGTGGTATGAAACGCACAGCGATTGCCCTAATCGCCTTTATGGCATTGCCGGTAATGGCGGCAGCGCCTGAGTTTGCCATGGAGCTGGGGTGGGACAGCAAATATGTGTCTGAAGGACGCAATAACCTGCCCCAAGGCGGAATAGCTTGGGCCGGTGCTTCTGCCACAGTGGGCGATGTCAGCGCCTTTGCGCTGGTTGGGCGTGCCGACAGCGAGCACTTTACCGAGTGGAACTTTGGCGTGGAATACCAGCTGCATTTGCACGAAACGCTGGAGGCCATCGTGGGCGTACAGCGCATAGAAGCCTATGGAGATCTGCGCTGCAGCGACAATGAACTCTTTGCCGAACTTGCCTGGACCCGCTGGGATTACCTGGTGCCATCCATTGCTTACACCTACAACACCGAAGCGGGCGGCTATTTTGTGGAGCTGAGTCTGCACAGCAACTGGCATCTTGGGGAACAAGTCACCCTGAGTCCCTACCTGACTCAGGGGTTCGACTTTCAATATGTTACCGAAGCCCATAATGGTGCCAATCACCTGCAATTTGGCCTCGAAGCCGCCTGGGCATTTGCTGACAACCTGACGGCTTCGGCCCATGTCAGCCGGGTCATTGCCGGAAAAGATATCGAGGTCGACATGGGCGATGAGGCAAGGGATGAAACCTTTGCCGGTGTCCGCCTTGCCTGGGCGTTTTAAAGGGTCTGAACTACACTTGTGAAACACAGATGGGGCCGGATTGCCCCATGGTTGCAGACAGATGCCGCAGGTAAACGTCAGCGCCTGCATCACCAACAGGAGGACAGGGAATGTCACCTCTCAACCGCCTTTCATTTTGGTTTATGCCATGGCTGCTGGTCACCTTATGGGTGGGCGCGCCTTCAACCCTGCTTGCCCGCCACGTCGTGGACGAAGGCGCCAGCGAATATGAATCCCTTATCAAGGCCACACCAGCGGCGCCGGAAGAGTCTGTACCGGGTCAGTCTGCTGCCGACACTCAGGTGCTGAATAATCAAAGCTTGCTCAGGCCGCGCCAACAGAGCAGAGAAACGGCCCTCGACAGTGAAGGGCGTCCGCTTGCCATACCCACAGAGGTCAAGCCTGCCATGGAATTTGGGCCCGAATCCCGTGACTGGCAGTGGGAAGGTAGCAGGGATAAACCGGTTTCCACAGACAAACGCAGCAAGGTATCCAAAACGTCATCGGACAAAGGTCGTGGTAAGGTTGCCAACGATCCTAACTGCCGCTGGCTGGATACCCGGATTTCGCAGCTGGAAGACTTACTTGCTTCCAGTGGCGGCGGTGCCCACCATCAGGATGAACTGAAGGCGAGAATGGGAGAGTGGCGTTGCCTCAAGTGCGGCGCCGACGGCCCAAAGCAAGGTGACCACTCGCGCTGCCAATACCGCCGCTGAGCCCTCTGTGAGCCCCAGTCCTGTGACAAACTGACTCACAGGCCGGTCTTTGCTCTGGTCTAGGTGCAAAAAGCTCCCTACAATTGAGCCTTTGCCGGTCGTTCACAACGGAGAGTTACATGGCCCAACACTACGATTACATCTGCCTGGGCGCAGGCAGTGGCGGTATTGCGTCCGCCAATCGCGCCGCCATCCGTGGCGCCAAGGTTTTATTGATTGAAGCCAAGCATGTCGGCGGTACCTGCGTAAACGTTGGCTGTGTGCCGAAAAAAGTGATGTGGTACGGTGCTCAGGTTGCCGAGGCCATGCATCTTTACGCCAAAGACTATGGCTTTGATGTGGATGTGAAAAACTTCGACTGGAACACTCTGGTAGCCAGCCGTGAAGCCTATATTGACCGTGTACATGCCGCCTATGGCCGTGGCTTCGCCAGCAACGGCGTTACCCTGGTGGAAGGCTATGGTAAGTTTAAGAATAACAACACCATAGAAGTAAACGGTGAAGAATACACGGCCGATCATATTCTGATTGCCACCGGTGGCCGCCCAAGCATCCCCAATATTCCGGGCGCAGAGCATGGTATTGACTCCAATGGCTTTTTTGCCCTGTCCGAACAGCCCAAGCGGGTTGTGGTGGTGGGCGCCGGTTATATTGCAGTGGAGATTGCCGGTGTGCTGCATGCCCTTGGCAGCGAAACCCACCTGTGTGTGCGTAAGCACTCACCGCTGCGTAGCTTCGACCCCATGCTGAGTCAGGCGCTCACAGATGCCATGGCCGAAAATGGCCCCACTCTGCATACCAATGCCGTACCCAAGGCGGTGGAAAAAAATGCCGATGGCAGTCTGACGCTGCAGCTCGAAAACGGCGAATCCATTACCGTGGACTGCCTGATTTGGGCCATCGGCCGTGAGCCTGCCACCGATAAAATCGGTCTGGAAAATACAGATGTAACCCTGGACGACAAGGGTTACGTCATAGTGGATGAATGGCAGCAAACCAGCGCCAAAGGTATCTACTGCGTCGGCGATATCATGGCTGGCGGTATTGAACTTACGCCAGTGGCCGTGAAAGCCGGACGTTTCCTGTCTGAGCGCCTCTTTGGCGGCCAGCCCAATGCCAAAATGGACTACAGCCTGGTGCCAACCGTGGTATTCAGCCACCCCCCCATAGGCACCATGGGTCTGAGTGAGCCCGATGCCAAGGCGCAGTACGGCGAGGATCAGGTGAAGGTGTACACCTCGACCTTCACCTCCATGTACACCGCCGTGACCGCGCATCGCCAACCCTGCAAAATGAAGCTGGTGTGCGCCGGTCCGGACGAAAAAGTTGTGGGTATCCACGGTATTGGCTTTGGGATGGATGAAATCCTCCAGGGCTTTGGCGTGGCAATCAAGATGGGGGCCACCAAGGCCGACTTCGATGCCGTGGTAGCTATCCATCCCACCGGCGCCGAAGAGTTTGTTACTATGCGCTGAAATTAAAAAGCCGCTCAATGAGCGGCTTTTTTCTGTCTTATGGTTAACTTGTGCGCTCGACACACTGCCACTATTTGCCTCAGCAAGGAACCCCAGAGATGATTGACCATCTGAGTACCTACGCCACCGACTACATCGCCACCCGCGACTTTTATAGCGCCGCCTTTGCGCCCCTGGCTTACCCACTGTTGTTTGAAGAGGCGACCAGTTGGGATCCAACCTGGCCGACCCGACGCATGTGCGCCTTTGGTCCCGAAGGAAAACCCATTTTCTGGGTGATTGAAAGCCGTGAGCCGGCTTCGCCCAGGCACACCGCTTTTGTGGCGCCAAACCGTGTTGCGGTGGCCGGGTTTTACCTTGCAGGCCTGGCTGCTGGAGGTAAAGACAACGGCGCTCCCGGTTTAAGGCCCATCTACCATGAGCATTATTTTGGTGCGTTTCTGCTGGACCCCGATGGCAACAATGTGGAAGCGGTCTGCCATACGCCGGAATAAGCTCTGACCCAATGTAAAAAGACCGCCATTCGGCGGTCTTTTTATATCTTGCAGCCAAAAGACGTGTCACCAGGGGATGGGTGGCGGCTCCAGGCGTTGCCCCTGATAACCGGTGACAGGTCCGAAGCGGGGATCCTGTGCAAGCCACTGTGCTTGGGCCTCTGCGATGTCGGCTTTGCTGTGACCAACAAAGTTCCACCAGATAGTGATGTCATCGGTTAAGGGCTCACCACCGATAAGCAGCAGGCGGCATCCTGCCTGCAAGCGGATGGTCACTGATGTCTCGCCCCTGTTCACAAACGCCAGCTGGTTATCGCTGAAGCTCTCGCCTGCCAACTGGAAGCTGCCCTCCAGTGGCATGAGCCCGTACTCGAATGTTGGCTCGAGGGGCAACGTCAGGGTCACAGGCGCCCCTGTGTCGGCACTGTGGAAAATCTCCAGCCCCAATATGGGTGAGAAGTGCAGCACCGGCGAGCGATGATTGCCCCAGTCACCTACCAGCAGGGTGAAATTTGCCCCGGCATCCTGCCAACGGGGCAGTGTGGGATAATGATCGAACCTGGGTGCTGTGTCCTTGTGGGCAGCAGGCAGCGCTATCCAAAACTGAGCGGCGTGCAGATGGGTCTGATTTGGCAAAGACTCTTCGGTGTGGGCGATACCATGGCCTGCCGTCATCAGATTCACCTGGCCGGGTCGTATCACCTGAGCACTGCCGAGGCTGTCGCGGTGCAATATCTCACCTGCCATCATCCAGGTGAAGGTTTGCAGTGCCGTGTGCGGGTGCTCACCCACATTCACGGTTGCCGGGCCTGAAATTGGGCCGAGATGGTCCAAAAAACACCAGGGACCGATCAGGCGTCTGGCCTTTTGGGGAATGGCCCTGGCCACAGGTATGCCACCAACGTCGCTGGTTCTGGGGAGCAGTCGCTCTGTGACTGGCTGCGTTGCTTCTGTTTCCATGGCTAATGCCCTGTTGAATCTTGTTTACTCAGACTCGAACATTTCCACGGTTTTGGCAAATCATCGGGCCAGTTGGCAGGCGTTCCTGTTGATTTGGTTTACTGCGGGGATAAACGCAGCATGTGTTTTACCTCGCCAGGCAGTAAGGGTGTTGGCCTGTGATTGGCGTAATCGTCAAAGCCACTGCGGTAATAGGGCGATAACGGATGGCCCGATTGACCGCCCGGTACCATCAGGATGCCATTGGATTCGCGCCCCGGCTGCACGATAAGACGCTGGGAGGCGCCAAAGCCTGAGCTTTGTACTGCGGGTTCGAAGTGGCCTCCAAAACCCGGCACCTGTGGCATGTCCAACAGCGGCGCCAACAGCGGGATCTGCTTGCTGAAAGGGTGCTGTATTTTGAGCGCGTTAACCTTGCCCCAATTGAGATCGGCAAGCTTACCTGCTTGAGAATGGCGGCTTAGCAGTTCAGCCCGATTATGGCGGTAAATCTGCAGCAGGTAGCTGTCCCAGTCGGCCATTTTCTCGGGAAGCCAGGATTCTGGCTGTTGGCGGAGCAATTGCCATACGGACACTTCCAGATTCCCCTTGATTTTGCTCAGGCTGAGACCTTCTTCGGCGAGGCGGGTTTGCAACGGGGCAAACAGGCTGTCCATGACCCGAATACGGAAACTGTTTACCAGGGGGTAGCCCACCGAATCGCTGCAGGCACAGCCGCCCCAACTGGCCAGCGCCTTGAGGTCATCCGCAAATTCATCCTGTTGCTTTTCCAGTGTGTCGGTCAACAGCTGATGCCAGGGAGCAAGAAACAGCGCCCGGTTATCCAGTTGCATCGCGAGAAAGTCCCGCTCGTCGAAACTGTCTTTGGTCTGCAGGGTATCGCGAATTTGCGCAGCACGACTGGCGATGGCGTAACCGCCATCGCCGAAGCGTTGGGTGTCTGATACCGACAGCACACGGCTATTGGCGCTCCATAGCCGTTGATTGGCGGGGTTACTGACAACGGGCACATCTTCAGCAGGTACTGCCCACCTATCGGCTTGCCAGCCATCGGCTGACTGTGCAGTTTGAGTCGGGTTATCCCGCGCCGAAATGGCACCGGTCAGGCGCCAGGCCGCATTACCGGCCTCATCCACTATCAGCATGTTCTGCACCGGGATCCCCGTGTGCCGGGTGAGTTTAAGTCCCTCATCCACGTGGGTGGCGGTTTCCAGATGCATCAGGTTGAGGTTAATGGCAAAGTCGCCGTGGGCCACCCAGGACAGCGCATAGTCTTTGTCGCCGAGGCGTTTTACCGGGCCAAAGCGGGATAACTTGAGCGCCATCTCTTTACCCGTGCCTTTGCTTTTGAGCTGTTCTGTGACGATCTCTGTTTCTTCGTTGCCGTCCAGCTCAATCCAGTCTGCAGTGTCGATATAGCCGTTGGTAAAGCCCCAGGCGATACGACCATTGGTGCCCACCACAATCACAGGAGCGCCTGGCAGGCTCACACCTGTGACCTGAATGTCGCGCTCGCCGGTTTCACCGCCTTGATGGCGGTAATTGAGTTGGGCTCTGTACCAGATAATGGGGACCGCGAGGCCGAGGTGCATATCATCCGACAGCATGGCGTGTCCGGACTGGGTAAGTTGACCCGTGACCGCCCAGTTGTTGCTGCCCTTAACAAAGGCATCGAGTTCGCTGCCAATGGGGCTTTGCTGTGCTCTATCGAGCGCGGTGGCCGATAAGGTGGGCGCCACCATTGCCTGGGTGGGTAAGGTACTGCCGTCCAATGCTGCCTGAATAGGATCGTTCTGGCTGACGAAGGCGAGCATTTCATTACCATAAAGCTGTTTGATGCGCTCCAGTACCAGTTCACGTTCAACCGTGTTCCCCTGTAAATCCAGATACATGGAGAAGATAGTCAGCAGGCTGTCTTCGGGTTGCCAGGGCGTGATTTCACCACCGCTCAGCAGGTACTCAAAACTGGGCAGGGTTTGCTGCGACAGTGCCTGATTGACGCCGAGGCTATAGGCTTCCAGCACGGCTCTGTCTTTTGCAGGCAGGCGCGACAGCAGCGCCCGGGCACGCTTTCTGAATTGGTGAAAGCGGTGGCGCTCATCAAGGGTCAGCGCCCCATCGCCAAAGAGCTCGGCCAGCTCGCCAGCTGAGTTGCGGCGCAGCAAATCCATCTGAAAAAATCTGTCCTGTCCGTGGGCATAGCCCAACCCAAAGGCTGCGTCGCGTCGGCTTTGAGCCCGAATGATGGCCGTACCCAGAGTATCGCGCTCGATGTCGACAGCCTGCTCCAGCCCTGGGGCGATAGTGTTGCCACTGAGTTCAGGCAGACTGGCGCGAAAGGCGAAATACAGACTGGCGCACACCACGAATACCAGCAGCAGTGCCCATTTGATGGCTTTTAACATGGGGTTCTTCCTTGATAGTCATTGCCACGGCGGTTATTGGTCGGCATCTGTGCCGATTTGCTCGTCCAGCCAGCTTGTAAATTGCTGAATTTGGCGCTTTTTGTGGGAGTCCTGCTGCAGACGGATGTTGTAGCCGGAGCCCGGCAGAGTCTTGTCTGGCAGACAAGATTTCAACCAGCCTTTTTCCACCAGTGATGACACCAATAGGGAGCTGGTCAGTGCCAGTCCTTGCCCGGCGAGGCAGGCCTGTACCAGCTGGTCTTCACGATCAAACTCGATAAGCTGGGCTTCTTTGAACTTGCCGTACTCTTTCTGCCAACTATCCCAGTTGATTTGTGTGACACCAGTATGACGGCGCACATGCATCAGTGTTTGCTGTGAGTGTTTGCGGGACAAATAGGCGGGGCTGGCGTAAATGCCAAAGTACTCCGGCAGGGTAGCATCTTGGGGTGAGGCTGCGGGGACAATGGCAACATGTCCGCTCTGGGTATCGGGGGCATCCGATTGGCTGACTGACACCCGCACTTCGGGAAATCTGCGCTGAAAGTAAGGTAAACGCTGTGCCAGCCACAGGGCCGCAAAACCGTGGGGCGCACTGATGTGGATGTCGGTTTCGTCGCCGACCCCAAGATTGGTCAGAGTCTGTTCTATTTGGCGCAGAACCTGGCGACTGGTATCAAATAATGTTTGCCCCGCAGCTGTGAGCTCCACCGCCCGGGTGTGGCGAATAAACAGCTGAATCTCCAGCTGCGCTTCCAGATTGCGGATTTGATGTGATACAGCGGTCGGTGTGAGCTCAAGCTCCTTGGCCGCGAGTTTAAAGCTCAGATGACGGGCCGCTGCTTCGAAAACCCGTAAACCGTTGAGAGAAGGCAGATGAGCAAACATGGTTTATAGATGAATAAAAAAAATTCATAAAAGAAATAATGCTTTCTTAGACAGCGAATGTCCACAAATTGGATTAACTAAATTCATCCATAAAAAAGCCCCGCTACGGGGCTGTCATCTCACAGTGCATTTGAGGGTGTTTTAGCTTTTAGTTACGACCCACAGGGCGTGCAACAGGCCGGGAACCCAGAAAAACAGACACAAAATAATATTGATCAGCAGATGCTTTCCCGCACCTTCTTTTAAAAATACCGCCACGGGAGGCAGCAATATGGCGATGATCACCAGCAGTAGTTTATTGGTATCCATAAGATCTCCTTGCTTGGACTACCTGGCTAACTTCGCAACTGGGCCGAAAAATGGCAAGACTTGTCGGACAAAAAACTGACATTCTCCCCTTACGACGGCTATAGTAACGCCACTAAAAAAAAAATAAAAACTCTCGGGGTTTAATGGACATCCAAGCTGAGATCCTCATTGAGGTCATAGTGCTGTTGACGGCCGCCTGTGCCGCAGCCTGGGCTCTGCTGGCGGGCCCATTACGCATAGCGCCAAAGGCATGTCGCCAGTACGCGGTGGCCAATGGATTGTTGATGTTGGGGCTGATTCTCAATGCGTTACGCACGGAGGGGGCGAGCTATATCACTTGGTTCGGCGCCGATTTAAGCCTCATTGCCGGCATCATCATGATGCGCTTTGGCACAGTATTCCTGTTTCGACTACCAATAAACTACAAGCCTGAGCTGTTGCTGTTGGCTGTGGTGATATTTGCCATGCTGATGGTACCGCCTTCGGTGGAGTCACAGCATTATCTCGGCATCGTGTTCTCGCTGGCGGCGGCCCTCTTGTTTGTACGTTTGGGTGAATCAACCTACAAGGGACTTCTGCCCAGTGTCGGCCATAACATCACCTTGCTGCTGGTGATGCCATTGATACTGGCGGCTGTGCTGTTTTTAGTGCGGCTCGGTCTTATCATGACCCAGGAAGATGCAGAAGCCCGTTTTATTTCCATCCATACCGCTGAAGCTGTGCCCATGCTGTGGTTTTATCTGGTGCTCAGCCTCAGTATCAATGTCGTTGCCATGGGCAATGCCCTTACCCGCCTGGTGCAAAAAATCAGGGTGCTGGCGGACAGAGACATGCTGACAGGTCTGTGGAATCGTCGCAGCGCAGAACTGAGGCTAAGAGAGCTCAACCTGCGCTGGCAGAAGGGGCGAGAACCATTTGCCATCGTGTTGCTGGATTTGGATCACTTCAAAAAAATCAACGATAAGCTCGGGCATCAGGCCGGTGATGCGGCGCTGCGGCAAGCGGCGCTGATATTAAGCCATAGTCTCAGAGAAACCGATATGTTATGCCGTTTTGGCGGCGAGGAGTTTCTGGTTATTTTATCCGGTGTCGGCATTAAGCAGGCACATCTGGTGGCCGAAAAACTGAGAGAGAGTCTGGCTGCAACGGCGCTGCGCTGGGATGACGATGAAGTGGTATTGAGCGCAAGTTTTGGCTGCGCCGCGATGGTGGATGGGATGAGTGTCTCTCAGCTGATTTCGGCAGCCGACCACGCCATGTATCAGGCCAAGGCAGGTGGCCGCAACTGCGTGATGGACTCAGCGGCCGGGCCACTCCAGGTCTGATGGATTGCACCAGTCGTTTTTGAGCTGTTGTGATAAGGTGTCTGAACAGAAGGCTTCGCCCACCGAGGGCTTACTTTCAAAACGGTAATCCCGACTTCGAAATTGGAACTCCAGTTGCCAGGCGTGCAAATACCCCCTGTCTGAGCTCTCGCCTCCGTAAAGGGTATCACCGAGTATGGGGGTGCCCAGGCTTGCCAGAGCCACTCTGAGCTGATGGGTTTTTCCGGTGAGGGGCTTGAGCAGGTAGGCCCTTAATCCCTCGGCCACCGAGGCAGAGAAAAATTGGGTGACGGCCGGGTTTTCCATGGTCCGCAGTAACTTGTATTGGCTGCGGCGTGACTTGGCCATATCACCTGCAATCTTGCCCTGTTTCTTCTTTGGCTTGCCTTTGGCAAGCGCCAGATAGTATTTCTGCACCCCGTGACGGCTGAACAGCTCGGTAAAGTCTGCTGCAGCGGCACTGGATTTGGCCAGTATGATCAGGCCAGAGGTGAGGGTGTCCAATCGATGCACGGGGTAGAGATCTATCCCCAAATCGGATTCAACCTGCGCCACTACACCGGCGCTGCCATCCTGGCTGTGAAAGTGCACGCCCGGTGCCTTGTCGATAACGAGAAAGTCCGTCTCGTCGGCGATGATGCGATACATAACTTATTGAAACTCGATGACGGCTCTCAGACCCGGTTGGTTGTCTTCGAGGCGTATATGGGCCTGATGGCGCGATAATATCGCCTTCACCATAGACAGGCCAAGCCCCGTGCCCTGATGATGACGGCTGGGGTCGAGTCGCACCAGGCGCTCGAACACCCGCTCACGGCTTTCCGGCGGGATCCCGGGACCATTGTCGGCAATCACCACTTCTCGGCCATTCTGGCTGATGCTGATTGCCGCGCCGTCACCTGCGTACTTGATGGCGTTGTCCACCAGATTAAACAGCGCTTGAAACAACAAATGCTTATCGCCCTGCAGCGTGCATTCACGGCCGAGTTCCAGACTGAGGGTTTGACCGCGCTCTTCGGCCAGCAATTCGGCCATTTCCACCAAATCGGCACACAACTGCGACAGACTTAACTGTTGCAAATCCAGCTGTTGCTGCCCTTCTTCGATACGGGTCAAAGACAACATGGCATCGAAGGTGGCGAGACAAAAGTCCAGCTCTTCGATCAACTGCTCGGCTTTATCTGCGCGTTCTTCCTGGGGCTTATCTCTCAGTTGTTCCAGCCCGATGCGAAGGTGAGACAGCGGGGTGCGCAGGTCGTGGGCGATATTGTCGGTTACCCCGCGCACTGCCTGGAGGTTGGCTTCGAGGGTGTCCAGTACCCGGTTAAACTGGCGCGCCAGCATATCGAATTCATCCTGACGCCAACTCACCGGCAGTCGGGTATCGTAGTGGCCGCGCTCGATGCGCTGTGCCAGCCGGTTGTATTGCACCAAGCGGCGCAGAATGGCTTTGGAAAACAGATATCCCAGGGCCATGGTCAGCACTATGGTCAGGGTCATGGTGGTCACGGCAGCCCGCAGAAATTTCTTAATCAGGGTCGCCAGTTGGTCGGTACGGGTGGCGATAAGCACAGGCCCGTAGCGGGTGATAACGAGGCCACCTGTGAGTATGTGCAGCTTGTCCGGGCCGCCGGTCAGAATGGGAAACTCCACCGTTTCCGGCAGCAGGGGAATATCTTCCGGCATCAGACTCAGGGAACCGACTATGTCGAAGCTGTTGCGCCAGGCCACCAATACGGATTTGGGATCGGCTGCCCGTATTTGGGCGGCAAAGCTTCGCCGGTCAACGGTTTGGGCCAGTTGAATATAGCGCTGCTTTTCAGTTTCCAGATGCTGTTCTATCTGATACTGCTGCTCTGTGACCAACTGACGGTACAGGGTGAACAGCAAAGCGCCGGTGATCAGGGTCACCAGCGCGGTAAATATCAGGGTGATGCCCCAAATGGAGCTTTGGTGAGGCTTAATGCCTTTGGCGAAGACGATAACCCGCTCCCCGGACTGTTTCTATCAGCTCGCCGTAGCCCAGCTCTTCAAACTTGCGTCTGAGTTTGGCGATATGTACGTCGATCACATTGGTGCGCGGATCGAAGTGATAATCCCACACAGCCTCGAACAACAGGGTACGGCTTATGACCTGATTAGGGTGTTCCATCAGGTACTTGAGCAGTTGAAACTCTTTGGGTTGCAGCATCAGCTCGTGGCCATCGAGAGTCACGTTGCGGGTGAGCAGCTCCATTTCCAGTGGGCCCGCTTGCAGGTGTGTCTGCACCGGCGCGGTTTGCCCCCGGGACACCAGAATTTCGGCGCGCACCAGAAGCTCTGAGAAGGCGAAAGGCTTGGTCATATAATCGTCGCCGCCGCTGCGCAGGCCCTTTACCCGCTCGTCCACGTTGGACAAGGCTGAAAGGATAAGCACCGGGGTTTGATTGGCGTTGGCACGCAGCGCCGCCAGCAGTGCCAGCCCATCGAGACCGGGTAGCATGCGGTCGAGAATAATCAGGTCATACTGGTTGCTGGTGGCCAGCAACAGGCCCTGGTGACCATCGGCGGCCGCTTCAATATTGTGTCCCTGTTCGGAAAAACCTTTGACTATGTATTCTGAAGTGGTGTTGTCGTCTTCAACCAAAAGGATTTTCACTGTTGCTCCTTAGTGTGGCTCAGCGTTCCCATTGCAGCATTGGCAAGGGTTTAAGCTTTTGGATGTCAAAGGCGTGTTTGCGCTTGCCGTTTTCATCCACCATTTTGAATTCAAGGTAGCTGATCCCCAGATCGTGCTCCAGCTGGGCGCCCATCAACTTGCCTTCGTGCTGATCGCTGGCCATGCGCACCAGTTCGGAAAAACGCAGTTGCTTGCGGTCGAGCAGCTTTACCGCTTCCAGCTCGTCGTGGTCATCGGCTTCCAGCTTACTGTTGCGTTGCAGCACCAGTGTGCCATCGGCGGCGCGAAAGGTCAGCTCTGTAAGGGTGTTTTCATCGGCATTGATCACGTCGAACTCATATCTGAGTTCTCCGTCCTGCACATCAAGCTCAAAATCGGCGATATAGCCGGGATGGTCTGTCTCCACCCTTTCCATCATGGCCACAGGGTTGACTCTGTCACCCGTATTGAGCAAGTTGAACAAACTGGTGTTGGCCGAGGCGCCGGCTGTCACCATCATTGCTCCAAGCAACCAATATCTCATTGATGCCTCCGTAAAAAACCAGTGTCGGTATCCTAAAAGACTATCCCGGCGATGTCACCACGCGGATGCTGTCTATCTCCACTTCCGGGCCGCGCCAGCCGTTGTCGATTTTGCCCCTGAGCTCGACCTGAGTCTGGTCGCTCAGAGTCAGGGTGCGCAGTAAAACCGGGTCGATTTCCACTTTGATTTCACCGCTGGCGTCACGCAGTACAAAGTGCTCGTTGTCCAAACGTTTAACCAGTTGGCCATTCAGTATCGCCCGGGCGCCATCGGCGGCCTTGAGGGCGTCATGGGTGTTACTTACCTGGCGGGCAGCCTGCTCGGCATTGGCCGCATGGGTGAGGGCAGTGGCCGTGGCTGTAATCAGCCCCAGCGCCAGAACCAATGGCATTATGATACGCATGGGCACTCCTCATTTCAGACTATGGCAGCAGTCTAACGGCTTGGGACTGAAATGAGGGTGGCGGCAAGATTAAGCTTTGATCATCTCCAGGATGTGCACCTGATCTGACTTGAGTGCTACCTCGGTGGCGGCGCCTTGGGTCAGCGCCAACTTGTGAGCCAAATGCAACGGGATCTCGACGTTGAGTCTTTCTCCGGAGTCCTGAACACTGGCTTCAAGTCGAACCGATTCTCCCAGGGTGAGCATATTGTCGATATGGATTGGCAGGATATTGAAACTGCGACACAAACGGCCGCTGGCAATGGAGTTGAAGCGTATTCCCTGATTGGGGATCACCCAGCGCACCTTGTCGCCAATGTTGACGCGGGGCAGGCTGTCGGAGGCAATCAGGCGGTCACCGAATTTCAGCCAGGTCACCCCCTTGGCACAGTCCTGGGCGACGACATGGGCATTGAAGATATTTCGCAGTCCCATTTGCCGGGCTACGGCTTCGTTTCGGGGGCGGGAAAAGACGTCCTGTGGCGTGCCGTGTTGCAGCATATGTCCCTGACTAATCAGCAGCATACTGTCGGCAAGCAGCAAGGCTTCATTCAGGTCGTGGGTGACCATAATCACCGGAATATTGAGTTCTGCCTTGAGTCTGGCCAGTTCCAGATAAAGGCGTTCCCGGGTTTCACGGTCGACGGCTGAGAAGGGCTCGTCCAGCAGTAATACCCTGGGTTCCCGCGCCAGTGCTCTTGCCAGTGCAACGCGCTGTTTTTGGCCGCCGGAAAGCTGAGAAGGCAGGCGATCGGTCAAACCATGCAGATTAACCTTTTCAAGCGCAGCCAAGGCTCTGGGCCTGCGTTCTTGGCTGGGCAGATGGTCCAGGGCAGCCATGATGTTGCCAAGGGCGCTGAGTTTGGGAAACAAGCCAAAATGCTGGGGGACAAAACCTATATGCCGATTCTGGGGTGAACAGTGAATGCCCTCATCACTGTCAAACCAGATGCGTTTGCCGCAGCGAATGCTGCCATTCTCGGGTTTGGCGAGCCCGGCAATCATCCTGAGCAGCGTGGTTTTGCCGCCCCCCGAAGGCCCAACCACAGCCAAAAATTCACCGGCACGGCAGCTAAAATCGGCCTCGATACGTATGCCTTTGGTTTGCCTAATCTGGACCCGAAGCTCAGTGCTGCCGCTCATGCTGACCTCCCATTCGACGAGAAAGACTGGTCGTCAGCGCCAGGGCACTGATGGCAAAAAGCAGCAGGATAAGTGACATGATCCCGGCGGCATCAAAGTCAAACGCCTGGACGCTGTCGTAGATGGCGATGGAGATGGTTTTGGTTTCGCCGCTGATATTGCCACCCATCATCAGCACCACACCAAATTCTCCCAGTACATGGGAGAAGGTGAGCACCAACGCCGTGACCAGGCCGGGCCAGATCATCGGCAGTTCAATACGGGTGAGGATTTTACTTTTACTCATGCCACAACAGGCAGCCGCGTCGCGAACATCCACGGGAATGGCTTCGAAGGCCCGCTGTATGGGCTGCAAGGCAAAGGGGATATTGACCAAGATTGATGCCAGTACCAGACCAGAGAAATGGAACACCAGCTCAATGCCGAAGGTATTTCTGAGCCATTGGCCGAGCCAACTCTCGCTGCCGAAGCTGACCAGCAGGTAGTAACCTACCACTGTAGGGGGCAATACCAGTGGCACCATGATGAGAGCCTCAATCAGGCTTTTACCGCGGAACTGATGGTAGGCAAGGGCGCGTCCGGCAAATACGCACAGTGGCAGGAGGATTAGCACTGTCACCAGCGCCAGTTTGCCTGAGAGCCAAAGCGACTGCCAATCCATCAGGGCGCTCCGTGTGCCTTTGGTGGCAGTGAGAAACCATAGTCGGCGAAGACTTTACGTGCCTCGTCACCCTGTAAATACACATAAAATGCATTGGCGGCGGCAGACGCTCCGGGCAATAGCACCATGCGCTGTGCCAGTGGTTGATGCTGGTCTTCCGGGATAGGGAGGTAATTGGCCTTGGCACGAAACTGGGGCGCTACCGCCAGCGACAGTGCCACTATGCCGCCCTGAGCCGAGCCGGAAATCGCAAATTGCGCCGCCTGGGACACGTTTTCTCCCAGCACCAATTTGTCTTTAATGGCATCCCACAGACCTGCCTGTTGCAGCAGGGCCTTGGCTCGTTCGCCATAGGGGGCTAAATCCGGATTGGCCAGTGCAAAGCGCTTGAGCTCGCCGGTTTTCAGAAGTTGCCGCAAACCGTCAAACTCATTGTCCAGCGTCAGCGGCGAGGATTTGGCTGCCACCAAAGCCAACCGGCCATAGGCGTAGATAACGCCCTTGTCTTGCACCACGCCTGCCTCTTGCAGCCGGCTTACATACTGCTCGTCGGCGGAAAGAAACAGCTCGAATGGGGCGCCGTGGCGCAGCTGAGAAGCAAAGTTCCCCGATGAGCCGTAACTGACCCTGAGTTTATGCCCAGAGTGTTGCTCAAAACCGCGGACTATGTCTTCCATGGCAAACTTAATGTTGGCTGCCGCCGCCACTGTGACCGTATCGGCACGGGCAAATCCCAATGCACCTGACGCCAGCAGGGTAAGCAGTACAAGCAGACGCATTAACATCATCTTCGGTCCTTCGCGGGGGTTGTTTATTGCTCCCAAGCCTTGGCGGCCTGATCGTCGGCATCGCGGGCCTCGACCCAGCCCTGGCCCTTGTCACTGGTTTCCAGTTTCCAGAAGGGGGCCTTGGTCTTGAGAAAGTCGATCAGGAATTCGCAGGCAGCGAATGCCGCTTTGCGATGGGCGCTGCTGACACCAATAAACACGATTTGCTCACCCAGGTGCATGGTGCCGACCCTGTGAATGATGGTCAGGTGATTCAGCGGCCAACGTTCGCGGGCCTGGTCGGCGATTTGGTCCAGCACTTTTTCGGTCATGCCGGGATAGTGTTCCAACGTCAGGTCGCTCACCTGATTGCCTTCGTTGAAGTCACGCACTTTGCCCACAAAGGTCACCACAGCGCCATCCTGATTGTCGGCGGCAATGCGTTGGTATTCTTCGGGCACACTGAAATCGGCCGTTTGCACCAGAATGCGGTTTTGGCTCATATCAACCTCCGGTGACCGGCGGGAAAAAGGCCACTTCGTCACCATCTTTGATGGGCGTGTGCCAGTGGCACAGGGTCTGGTTTACTGCAACCAGCAGCTTGTCAGAGGCTAATACCCTGGCCCATTTGTCGCTGCGACTTGCCAGAGTTTGGCGCAGAGCATCGGCGGTTGCCGTGCCTTCACCGGCATCGAGTGTCAGAGAGGATTCACCCAAGAGCTCACGTACCTGAGCAAAAAAAAGCACATTAATCATATGAGTTACACCTTGAAGTGGCCGGATTTTCCGCCACGTTTTTCCAAAAGACGTACCTGAGAGATCACCATGTCCTTCTGGACTGCCTTGCACATATCGTAAATGGTCAGCGCGGCTACAGAGGCGGCGGTCAGGGCTTCCATTTCCACTCCGGTTTTTCCTGACAGCTTGCACAAACTGGTAATTCTGACCCGGTTCTGTTCCGGCTCGGGCTCCAGTTCCACCTCCACCTTGGTCAGGGCAAGCGGGTGGCAGAGGGGAATAAGGTCGGAGGTTTTCTTGGCGGCCATGATTCCGGCGATGCGGGCGGTAGCAAATACGTCACCTTTGTGATGCTTGCCTTCGAGGATCATCGCCAGGGTGGACGGGGCCATCTCTATGTAAGCTTCGGCGCGTGCTTCGCGCTCGGTCACGGTTTTGTCCGTGACGTCCACCATATGGGCCGTGCCCTTGTCACTCAAATGGGTAAACGCACTCATGATGATGGCAACTCCTTGGCGGATTTAAGATGGGCAACAAAATTACAGGGGCGATGGCGGGCATCCAGTTGTTCGCTGAGTATGCCACGCCAGGCGGTGCGACAGGCACCGGTGGAGCCGGGCAGGCAAAAAATGGCGGTACCGTTGGCGACGCCGCCCAAGGCGCGGGATTGCACCGTGGAGGTGCCGAGCTCCTGGAAACTCAGGTAACGGAACAGCTCGCCGAACCCTTCAATGGCCTTGTCAAAGAGTGGCATCACGGCATCCGGTGTGTTGTCGCGACCCGAAAAGCCAGTACCGCCGGTGCTGATAATGACCTGCACCTCAGGGTCGGCTATCCAGGCGGAGATTTGGGCGCGGATGAGATATTTGTCATCCTTGATAATGCGCCGGGCAACGAGCTTGTGTCCCACTTCGGTAACGGCATCGGCAAGGAAGGCGCCCGAAGTATCGTTGGACTCATCCCGGGTGTCTGACAGTGTCAGCACAGCAATATTCAGGGGTTTGAATTCGGTTTCGCGGCAGTGTCCCATGGTGTCTCCTTCGGCACTGGGTGAACTGAAACAGATCAGGGGTAGCGGCTGAATTCAGCCGCCAATGGACGCCAGATGCTGGGTCACTCCGGTAATGCCCTGATGCAGGAAATGGGTTTCTTTTTTTAGCCTGAGCTGGTCTTCCAGCCTTGCCAGCAGCGCGGGTTGTTGCTCTGGGCTTTGCAGCAGGTCTCTGAGATCCAGCCCCTGCTCAGTGAAGAGGCACAGATGCAGCTTGCCTTTGGCGGACACCCGCAGGCGGTTACAGCTGGCGCAGAAGTTCTTTTCATAGGGCATGATTAGCCCGATGCGGCCCTGATAATCGCTGTGGCTGAAGTTTTGTGCCGGACCATCTTCGGCGCCGCGCTCATCCAACTGCCAGCCATCGGCAAGCAGCTGTTGCTTGATTTGGCTACCGGGCAAATGGTGGGCCTGGAAATAATCGCGGCCAAGACCGGTTTCCATCAGCTCGATAAAACGCAGATCGATGGGAGTGTTTTTGATCCAGTGCAGGAAGCGTGGCAAATCTTTATCGTTGAGCCCCTTGAGCAGCACAGCGTTAATCTTGACCCGCTCGAAGCCAGCATTCAGCGCGGCATCAATACCCCGCATCACGGTATCAAATTTGTTTTCACCCGTTATCTGGTAAAACATTCTGGGGTCGAGACTGTCCACCGACACATTGATACGGCGTAATCCCGCATCAAACCACTCTTTTGCGTGTTGCTCCAGGCGATAACCGTTGGTGGTGGTGGCCAGGGTACTGATGGCCTGGTTGTCTGCGATGACCCGGATGATATCGGTAAAATCTTTGCGCAGGGTTGGCTCACCGCCAGTGATGCGCACCTTGCGGGTACCGGCCTTGGCAAAGGCGGCAATCAGATTTTCGATTTCACTGAGGGTCAGAAAACTCGGCCTACCATCCGGGTGGTAGCCGTCGGGCAGACAATAGCTGCATTTGAAGTTGCAAACGTCGGTAACCGACATCCGCAAATAGTGAAACTTACGACCAAAGCTGTCTTGAAGTTGAGACATGATCACCTTTCCAAGTATCGGGAGGTGAAGCCATTTCTGCACCCCACCCCGGTGGCACCGCGCCACGGCTCAAACACCATATCCATTGACTTAGGTGCAGGAGCTCGGAGAACCGTCATTGAGGGATTATAGGCCTAAAGCATGACCGAACCATACCTCTAAACGTGTATTTATTGGTCTGGATCATACTGCCGTGAACAAATTGTGACGCCGCTCACTCAGAATATTGTGGCGGTTTGCACTGCCCCGTTCAGCTATCTACTGTGCCTGCGAGCGGATTTCGGGTAAGGTGGTTGAGTTACAGAATATAAAACACCCGTTTACATCGGGGGCACAAGTACAGGAATGAGGTGAAAGATGGAACGCGAATTCATGGAGTTCGATGTTGTTATCGTGGGTGCAGGCCCTGCCGGATTGGCGACAGCCTGCCGCTTAATGCAGATTAGCCGTGATGCAGAAAAGGAACTGACCGTTTGCGTGGTTGAAAAAGGTTCTGAGGTCGGCGCACATATTTTATCGGGCGCCGTGTTTGAGCCCAATGTGCTGGATGAGCTGTTCCCTGATTGGCGTGAAACGGGCGCTCCGCTCAATACCGCCGTGACCCACGATGAAATCCATCTGCTCAAGTCCCCCCAGGACGGCAAACTGATGCCCAATGCCATGGTGCCCAAAACCATGCACAACGAAGGCAACTACATCATTAGTGTAGGCAACCTGGTGCGATGGCTCGGCGGTCGCGCCGAAGAGCTGGGTGTGGAAATTTTCCCGGGCTTTGCCGCCAGTGAACTCCTGTTTAACGACGATGGCAGCGTTAAAGGCATCCTCATCGGTGACATGGGCATAGGCGCTAATGGTGAGCCCAAAGACAGTTTTATGCCCGGCATGGAGCTGCACGCCAAATACACTGTGTTTGCCGAGGGCTGTCGCGGTCATCTCGGTAAGCAGTTGATTGAAAAGTTCCACTTGGACAACGGCAAGACCCCACAGCATTACGGTCTGGGTTTCAAAGAACTGTGGAAAGTACCCGAAGGCAAGCACACGCCGGGACTGGTGGTGCATACCGGTGGCTGGCCGTTGACCGAGTCCAAGTCATCCGGTGGTGGCTTCCTCTACCATATGGAAGATAACCAGGTGGTGGTTGGCCTCATTATCGACCTGAATTACCAGAATCCGCACCTGAGCCCCTTCGATGAGTTTCAGCGTTACAAGACCCATCCGGTGATTGCCCAGTATCTGGAAGGCGGCGAGCGCATCTCTTACGGCGCCCGTGCCATTACCAAGGGTGGCCTGAACTCTCTGCCCAAGATGAGTTTCCCCGGTGGTTTGCTGATTGGCTGTGATGCAGGCACTCTGAACTTTGCCAAGATTAAAGGCACACATACCGCCATGAAGAGTGGCATAGTGGCGGCTGAAACCCTGGCCGAAGCCCTGTTTGTTGGGGTCGAGGGGGGTAAGGATCTGGATTGCTTCCAGGAGCGATTTGAGCAGAGCTGGCTTGGTGATGAACTGCACCGCTCCCGTAACTTTGGCCCGGCCATGCACAAGTTCGGTACCTTCCTGGGCGGCGCCTTCAACTTTATCGACCAGAATATCTTCGGCGGCAAGTTACCCATTACCCTGCGTGACAACAAAGCGGATTACGCCCAAATGGGGCTGGCGAGTGATTACCCCAAAATCGACTATCCCAAGGCCGACGGTAAGCTGAGTTTCGACAAACTCTCGTCTGTCTATTTGTCCAACACCTTCCATGAGGAAGATCAGCCCTGCCATCTGCGCCTCAAGGATGCCACCATTCCGCTGGCGGTAAACCTGCCAAGGTTTGATGAGCCGGCTCAGCGTTACTGCCCTGCCGGTGTGTATGAAGTGGTCGAAGAAGCGGGTGAAAAGAAGTTCGTTATCAACGGCCAGAACTGCATCCACTGCAAGACCTGTGATATCAAGGACCCCAGCCAGAACATTACCTGGGTAACGCCAGAAGGCGCCGGTGGCCCCAACTATCCCAACATGTAAAGTTGGTGGTAGGCAACTCATTGGCCGGAGAAGAAATTCTCCGGCTTTTTTATATCAGGCAATTGCGAATTGCCCAATCTTTCGCCATAATTCGCCGCCTAAAAATCATAAGTTCATTTTTTCTTCAGTGCCCACTGTCAGCCCCCATGTCACCGCAATGGGCGGCGTTATTACTTTTTATGCATTATTTCTGAACCGAGCGGAAAAAACGCTTATTAGGGTCAATACTGCATAGGGAGAATTTGTACCTATTTCCTCAGCTTCAGGAAGAATAAGGCAATGAACTTAAACATGCTTACCATCAAACAAAAGATTTTGCTTACCGTTTCACTGGCGGTAATCCTTTCCACCGTCGCGGTTGGGCTATTGGGGCAGCACAGCGCCAGAGACGTGGTAGAGCAGCGGATGCTGGGCTCGGAAATGCCTGCCAAAATGCTGAGTATCCGCAACGAGCTTGAAAAAGACATGGTAAGCCTGCTTAACGCTGCCAAGCAGCTGGCCGACAGCCGTATGTTGGGCAAATGGCTGGAGCAGGGCCGTCCTGCAGAAGATGAGTCCCGAGTGGTGAGCCAGTTGCAGGACGTCGCCAGCCAATACCAGCTGGCACAGGCCTCCTATGCCGACCGTGAAACCGGTGCCTACTACACCCAGAGTGGCTTTTTACGCATTTTGACCCCGGAGCAGGATGGCTGGTTTTTCGATTACCGCAGCAGTGGTGTGCAACAACGTTTGAATGTATTTACCGAAGCCAACGGTGATGTGAAGCTGTTTATCAACTATCAGCAGCTCAATGGTCGCGGCCTTGCGGGGCTGGCCAAGTCGCTGGATGCCATGGTTCAGCGGCTCACGTCTTTTAAGCTGGAAGAATCTGGCTTTGTCTATCTGGTCGATGCCAAGGGTGAAGTGCAGCTTCACTCAGATCCTGGCAAAATTCGTAAAGCCACCCTCAACTCCTTGTATGGTAAAAGCGGCAGCTTGTTGTCCAGGGCCGATTTCAACTACATGGAAGTGGAAGTGGACGGCCAGCCTATGATGGTGGCCAGCAGCTATTTGCCCTCCATCGATTGGTACCTGGTGGCCCAGGTGCCCGAGGCCGAAGTGTTCGCCCTGCTGGATGAAGCCGCGCTGAAAATTCTATTTTCTACCTTGTTGATTGCGCTCGCCTTTGTGGTGTTGTCTGGCTTTGTGGCGTCCAGTGTCAGTAAGCCTATCGCCGCCGTGGCACGTATGTTCCGTGACATAGGTGAAGGCGAGGGGGACTTGCGTCAGCGTTTGCCGGTGCAGGGTGAAGATGAATTGGCGCAGCTGGCCAGTGGCTTTAACAGCTTTATCAGTAAAATCCAGGACTCTGTGATTGAAGTGGCCCAAACCAGCGAGCAGCTCGGCAAATCGGCCATCGATGTGTCGCGCCAGGCGCAGCAAACACTGGAAGACAGTCAGGACCAGAAAGATCGCACCATGCAGGTGGTGACCGCCATCAATGAGATGGGCGCCACTGTGAACGAGATTGCAGCGAATGCAGCCCAGGCAGCTGAAGCGGCCAAGGACGCCGACCGGGCCTCTGGCTCGGGTCAGAAGGTGGTGACCCAGGCTCGGGATACCATCAATCAGCTCTCCAAAGATGTGTCTCAGGTGGGTGAAGTAATTGAGTCCCTGGCCACCCACACCAAGTCCATCGGCAGTATTCTGGACGTGATTCGCGCGATTTCAGAGCAAACCAACCTGTTGGCGCTCAACGCTGCCATTGAGGCGGCCCGTGCAGGGGAAGCCGGTCGTGGATTTGCCGTGGTGGCCGACGAAGTGCGTAATCTGGCATCGCGCACAGCAGCCTCCACCGATGAAGTACAGGTGATGATAGACAAGCTGCAATCTGAATCCGCCAGGGCTGTCAATGCCATGTCCCAGAGCCGCAGCCGCTCCCAGGAAGGGGTGTCGGCGGTGGATGAAGCCAGCAATACCCTGAGCGGCATTTCCGATCAGATTGGGCTTATCAGCGACATGAATATTCAGGTGGCCGCCGCGACCGAAGAGCAGTCGACCGTCGTGGAGGATATTAACCGCAATGTGACCGAGATTAACGATATCACCCAGCGCACCGCTGCAACGGCACAGGCAGCTGCCCGAGCCAGTAAAGATCTTAATGCCCTTGCCACTCGCCTCGATCAGCTGGTGGCCCGCTTTAAGGTGTAAACCATCGCTGGGCCGGGCTCGCAGCGCTGGACACAAGCGCTTGCGACCCGGGCCAGAGTGGCGTAACCTGCCCGGGTCTACTGCAATTATCGGTGCCCTGTCGTGGCACTAAATCAGAGGAAATACCATGTCAGTAATCGCCGTCCCGGAGCTGGAAAGGCCACAAGTTAAATCCCACCACAAGGCTCGTCACCTGAAGAAGCTGGCGCTGGGGCCTTGGGCTGAAACCTGTATCGAATTTCGCTTTCAGGCCGATGAAGACAAGTTCGAGGCGCTGGATGAAGCACTGGCCAACCAGGAAATCGAAAACGGCTGGGACCTGCTGATTGCCTATTACAACGACCGCTACCATGTATCTGTGAGTTTTTTCTCCGGACAGGGCAGCGTGGCCGAAGTCGCCAATACTGTTGCTGAGAGTATTCGCGGTGTGTTTGGCGATCTGCCGCTGACCATTTATGCGGGTGATGCCAATTACGGCGACTGGGACACAACTTACGTGGACTAAGTCAGCAGGTTCTCTGTTAAAAGCCCGGCATTGCCGGGCTTTTTCGCGTTTAAAGACTCAGTGTCAGCTCTTGCTCACCACGCAGATATTGCCTGCCAACAACCACAGTAGCTTTACTGCCCTGGTCCCATCAAGCGCGGGCGCCAGTCTTCAATCTTACCGCTTGCAAGGCGCTTTTCCAGGCTGTTACGCCAGCTTTGGGCGAGGCCCGGGCACGCCAGCAATCGCCGATAACCCGTTTCGTTAAATTCAGGTGCGAAATAACACTGCATGGCATTTGCCACACTGATGTCGGACAGGCGTTCTTTCAGCTGCAGACTATCGTTTTCCGTGATTTCACCGGGGGCCAGCACACGGTAAAACCAGCCACTTTTACCCAGAGATTGCATCGCCAGTGCAAAGCCGGGGTAGGCGAAGCGTAAATCCAGTTTAAAACAGGGAGATCGGGGCTGAGATACCTGCAGCACTGTACTGCCGAAGCTCAAAATATCGCCAATATGCAGTGTTTGTTCTGTGATGCCAACGGTACTGATGTTTTCACCCATTGACGGGGCGTCTACAAAACCCCGGAACATGTCTCTTCGGCGATATTCACCGTAATGTTCCCGGGGAAAATGATGCACGGCCCTGTCTGGTCCGCCATGGTGGCGGGTATCCACCTGAGCATCGCCCACAATGCCTTGCTCTGTGACTTGCAGTGTTGCTGCGCGGTTTTTGTGTGCAATACCGCTGGATACCGGGCCGAGTTGGCTGCTGTCTGCGCCGCAGTAGAGGACAGATTTAGTGATGAATGTGCCGGACAATGACGCGCTCCCCTTTGCTGTGAACCTGAACCCTGACTAGGGCGAAAGAGTAACAGCGGTGCGCCACAGAGCCAAGTCATCCACCAGGGCTCCCTGGGTTAGATTGGCGGCAAAGCCCAGCCAGGGTGGAGTATCCAACCCGGCCTTTGGCGTGAATCCGAGTTTGCCCAGCAGGGCGATGCTGGCGCCATTACCCGCCATGGCGCGGGCAATCAGCTCAGTCAGGCCATATTTATCGATTGCCAGCACCATGGCGGCTCTGGCCGCTTCGGCGGCCAGGCCTTGGCCCCAATAATCGCGCATTAACCTGAATCCCAGGTCGACACTGGCGTCCCCGTGCTGCCTCAAACCACAGAAACCGATGAACTCACCCGAATGAAGCTGTATGGCCCAGCGGCCAAATCCATGGTCGCGGTAATGCTGATACCCCAGGATAAAATCCCGGGCAGCAATGGCGTTCTCAAAAGGCAGATCCCCCGTATATTTGAGTACCTCTGCATCCCTGTTCAGGTTGTAAAAATCAGTCGCATCGTCTGCAGTAAAGCGGCGTAATCCCAATCTTGGGGTCAGGGCAAGGCAGAGTTCGGAGGGCATGTGTTCCTCAGTGTCGGCGGAAGGCTTAATCATGCTGTTTTGGCAATTCTAAAACACCGCAGGGGCATAGACCAAACTTTGCGCAAAAAAAAGCCCCGTTCGGGGGACGGGGCGACATAACGAGCAAACAACTGACAAATGGGAAGTTCAGGAGCGCAAACCCAAAATCATGCATCTCACGGGGCTTATACTAGAGGGACTTGGTTGCAGTTGTATGACATTCAGCCTCTTTTTCCGCCAAATGATCTTTAAGTGCTTCACCGGGGGTAGAGCTTTCACTTTCCACTGCTATTGCTGCCCAAATGGCGGCTTCTTCCATGGCTTGCTGCAGCGCAAGACCCGAGACCAAACCATGGATCAGCCCAGCGGCATACACATCACCAGCCCCTGTGGTATCCACCACGTTTGCAGGTCTGGCCGGAACATGCAGAGTCCCGGTTTCGCTGTAGGCCTTCGCCCCTTTGGGGCCATCGGTCACGATAAAATGCTGCAGGCTGTCACCGGCAATGCCTTTGGCATACTGCCACAGGTCACCCGAGGCTCTGCCAGCGAGATCCGATGCCGAGGTAATCAGGATATGACAGGGGCGCTGACGTTCGTCTTTCGCCAATTGTCCAACCACCAGACAATGTTCCAGCGCTGTTTTGGCCCAGCTGACGGCGCCTTCGGCAGACGAGTTGATATAGAGCACGTCCCAGCGCTGCCAGCGGGGCGGCACCGGCAACTCAAAGATGGGCCTTTGGGGCCGCATGATGGTTCGGTCGCCGTTAGGGGTCATCATCAGTAACATCTCGCAGGTATTGCCGGGGCGGCGCGAAATGAGGTGGCAATCAATACCGGCAGTGCTGGTTTCGGCGAGCAGCCAGTCGCCCACCTTATCTCTGCCGACCTGGCTGACCAGAGCTACCCTGTGCCCGGCCCATACCAGCCCCAGCCCCGTGTTGGCGCCGCCGCCTCCCAGGCGTTGGCCCCCATCGTGGTAATGAAAACGCCCGCCGCTGGTGAGTGGTTTATCCAGCAACAAGATGCGGTCACAATTGAGGTTGGCTACCAGTAAAACATTGGCCATGCTGAAGTTCCGAAAACAGTCATGGTTTGATGGTAACCGCCCTTGGCGGGGCTGCAAAGTGTGGCGTGAATGACTCGGGGGATTGGCGTACGGTTTCCTGATCTGGGTCGCGCTTTGGTTTTAAAAGCGATTCACAGAGCGAGAGCGCCACTCCCGGGCGAGCATGGCATATTGATACTCTGAGCCCCACGCCCCTTTAAAAAAGATATTTTCCACCCAGTGGGCTTCGCGCCTGAAGCCCAGGGCTTCCAGCAGTCGCCAACTGGCCAGGTTCTCTGTATCACAGATGGCAGTCACCCTGTGGCCCCCATTCTGTAGCAGATACCAATCCAGCAGACAGGTGACGGCTTCCTTCGCCAGGCCTTGGCCCTGATGTCGGGGAGCCAGGGTAAAACCGATTTCCAGCTGGTTCTCGTCGATAAAATGCAGTGCCAGGTCGCCCAGCAAAGCATCCGTGTCTTTGTCGACTATGGCTATCTGAAACCAGGAACCGGCAGCGCCGAATGTACCGCCCAGCTGTGCATTCAGCAGGGCTTGGGCTTTGCCCATGTCGTAATCTGACCAGCTTTGATAGCGGGCTACCTCTGGCTGTTGGCGGTAGAGGGTGAACGCCGCCAGGTCTTGTTGGGACAGTGGGCGCAGCGCCAAGCGCGTTGCCTTAAGTTGGGGAGCTGTGAGCATGGAATGTCCTTGGTTCTAACCGGTCGGCATGTTGTAATTTAATTAAAATCAACACGTTGCGATGTGTGTCTTCTCTTGGCGTAAGCCTCTGCGCCAATTGCTGTGCGATATTTGCCACCCTGGTAAGGCGGTATCCCACGCTATTTTTCTAACGCATTGTAAATTATAATTTTATTAAACTGGCAACTCTCGCTGCTAAAGCGATCGGATCCACTGAAAGTGGAGATTTTGCTCTAAACTACAGACTTCAACCTATGCCGAGTGATCACATGGATGTGATGTAGAAAATGGATTTTCTTTTTTTACCGACATTGACCGCAGAGCGCAGGCTGGCGATGTACCTGGCCTGCCTCGAGGAATTTGAACGTTTGGACTACGACGACAAATACGTAGCCGAAATCCGCCTTGAAGTCGAACGAATCAGGGCTGGTATACGTTCGGGCGGTGTATCTCCATCATGATCCCCGGGTTGCCCAGGTCGGTAAAACCAAACTGACGATACAGACCATGTGCATCGCTGGTGGCCAGCATCATGCGTCGTAGCCCGGTGAGTTCTGGATGCGCCATCACGGCCTGCATCAGTACCTTGGAGCCGCCTCGTCCGCGGTGGCTTTCCAGCACAAAAACATCGGCCAGATACGCGAAGGTTGCCTTATCGGTGATCATACGCGCAAAGCCAATTTGGTCACTTCCGCAGAAGAGCCCGAAACAGAGGCTATTTTCCAGGGCGCGGCGTAATGTGGCTTCCGGGATCCCTTTGGCCCAATAGGAATGTTGTAAGAAGCCGTGGATGACGGACAGGTTCATGTCGGCAAGTGTGCTGGTAACCCTGAAATCAGTCATGACTGGGTATTCCCTGAATTTTGTCTGCGCCAAAACTCCACAGAGTTTGGATAAGACCGTCTTGAATTTCATACACCACAGCCACTTCAAATGCATCGGGGCCCAAGCCTGTGATGTGCTCATGGTCTATCACTTTATTTCCCAGCACCATGCGATTGCTGACTTCGGCATGGAGTGTGGGCACACAAAAGCGTTCCTTTCGATAAAACTCGGTAAATTCGGTCTTGCCCTGCAATACAGGCTTGGATGCGGGCGGGCGGATAACTGCCACCTTGTCACTGAAAAAGCGTAAAAAGGCGTCCAGGTCATGGGCGTTATAGGCGTCCAGCTGCCCTTGCACCAATTGCTCCGGTGTCATTTTGATTCCTTTTTCTGAGTAAATAAGTCGTTGCGCATATGGCGCTATCCCGCTTGTCATGGGCGTTATTGCTGCTTTAACAACCAACAGGAATAGCATGCCTGAAAAAAAATATAAAAAAATTTTTTGTGCCTTTAAACGCACCTGATTTTGTAACTGGTTGTATAAAAAGCCATTAATATATTGCGCGCAATCTATTTCGTCATAATTTTGACTGGTCAAAAAAACTACTATTGAAAGTACTGATTTTTTTGAACAAAATTCGCCGTGAGTAGAGCGGAATCTATTCTCGACTAACAAATTGGAAGAATTGAAGGATATTGTCATGAAACGGCAGATTTGCTATGCCATTCTCGCGTATGCCGCCTGGCTTACTTATCAGGATATCAACGGCACACTGCAGGACACTAACCTTGAAGGCATGCAGCCTCTGCTTCGCCAGGCTGTTGCCCAGCAGGTGGGTGATGCCAAGAGCCTGTCGGCTTATCGAAACGAGCGAGAAACGGCAGCATGTGTTGACCCCTATGCCTGTAATAAGGCCGGGAACAAGTCTCCTGAACAGGGAGAATAATGGCCCTGACGGTCAACTCTGTAACAAACGGCACCCTAGGGTGCCGTTTGTGTTTTTTGCCCCTGCTTTTTCTCGGTGTTTGTGCCGCGTCAAAGGGAGTAGCATGGTGAAAACAATCCCTCTCTGGAGCTTATTATGATCACGACAGGTCAATCTCTGCCTGTGGGCCAGCTGGCCGAACTCACCGCCGATGGCATGGTGAACCATGATGTACAAAGCCTGTTTGCCGGCAAAAAAGCCGTCGTTTTTGCCGTTCCCGGTGCTTTCACCCCTACCTGCTCGGCGGCTCACCTGCCCGGCTACGTGGTGCTGGCCGACGAGATAAAGGCCAAAGGTGTCGACTTTATCGCCTGCATTTCCGTGAACGATGCGTTTGTAATGAAGGCCTGGGGTGATGCCCAGAATGCCGCTGAGATTAAGATGCTGGCCGATGGCGATGGTCAATTTACCCAGGCTTTGGGCCTGACCATGGACACCGGGGCATTCGGCGGTGTGCGTTCGCAGCGCTATGCCATGGTGGTAGACAATGGCGTGGTCACCTTACTGAATGTTGAAGCGCCAAAAGCCTTCGAAGTCAGCAAAGCCGAAGTGGTGTTGGCCGCTCTGTAAGCCGGGTCTGGATTAGGTCTGTACCTTGCCACTCAGGGCGTGTTCGATGGCGGCAACCTGGGTGGCAACTTCGGCGGCAATGGCCTGGCTATCCTTGACTGCCTGACCTGATTGGGCCAACAGGGCGGTCATGGCGTCGTTAAAAGCTTCAAGGCAGAGCATTTGGGTTCTGGCATTGTTTAGCCCCTCTTCGGCGGTGCCCGCCATCACTCCAGCATGTTCCCGGACAGCCTCGGCCGCTTCCCACAGCTGGCTGGCCTTTTGTTGCTGTGTTCCCGTGGCTGAATCTATGCCATTCACTCTCAGTGCCAATTGATCGCTGGCGCCTTTGAGTTCACCCAGAATATTCTGGATTTCCTTGAGCGAAACCTGGGTGCGCTGAGACAGGCTGCGTACCTCATCGGCCACCACAGCAAAGCCGCGCCCCTGTTCTCCGGCTCTGGCAGCTTCGATAGCGGCGTTGAGGGCCAGCAGGTTGGTTTGTTCGGCGATATTTCCAATCACGTCTATGATGCCGGCGACCTTACTGACGGAACCGTTCAGGCTCAGCAGTGAGCTATTGCAATCTTCAACGGCACCGCGGGTTTCCTTGATTGCGCTCAGCATTTCTTCTGCACCCGCCTGACTTTGAGTCATACGCTCCACCGTGATGTTGGCGTCGCTGGCCACCTGGGTGGAGTTGTCGCTGACCTCGCTGGCCAGCATTTTTAACTCGTCGGTGCGTTCCTGCGCCTGGGTGACAATCTCACCTGTGGCCTCGGCACTGTTGGCCATGTCGGCGATTTGGCGTCTGAGTTGGTCGAGGGTGGCTGAAATGCCGCTGATCCTGTGCCGCTGCGCTTCGTCTTCTTCTTCAAAGCGGTGCAGCAGACGGTTAAAGTGGCCGGCTATCTGACCGGTTTCGCAACGACTGCGGACATCCAATTGCTGCCGCTGCCCGGTTTCTGTGAGCTGCATAAACGCCTGATTGAGTCGTTTGAGTGGCTTCACCACCCTTTTTTGCTGTATCACCAGATAGAAGAAGGCATAGATAGCCAGTGCAGCTGCCATGGCATAGAGAATAAGCTGCATTTGCTGCTTGAGGCGTTGGCTGCGCTGATCCTGCTCGTCAACCATGGCGAGTAGCAGACTTTCGGTATCGGCAATGGCTGTGCGCAGCGCGGCCTGGGTTTGTTGGTTGTCGGTCAGCAGCTTGTGGGTATTGTCGATTTCACGGCGATAGCGTCCGCTGAGACTGTCGAGTTCGGCTATCAGGCCTTCGGCCCTGTCCTGTGCCGGTGGGGGGGCTTCGCCGGGCATCAGAGAATCTTCATCCAGGGTTTCCAGTAGCCCAAGTAAAGGCGCCTTGGTGAGCGCAGCGCGCCATTGCTCGAGGCTGTCCAGACTCGAATCCAGAATGCCCTTAAGACGAGTATCTTTGTCAATAAGATAGCCGTGGGTTTGCTGGGACAAGGCGTAAACAAGGGGAGGGAGTTCGGCAGTCAGGTCAAGAAGTTGGTTTGCCTTGTCGGGCGAGGTTTCCAGTCCTTCACGGGCATAGGCGGCCAACAGGCGGTTAAAGTCGAGCAGCTCAGTCTCAGCGTGGGATAACAATTGGCGTGGGTTACCGGCCAGCTTGCCGGCTGCGCGGTATTTGCCATCGAGTTCGGTGCCAAAGATGTCGAGCCTGCTTGCCAGTAACCTGGCCTGGGAGGGCTCCAATACTGCCAGCGATGTGCTCATTTCGGCTAATTGATTGCGTGCGTCCTCCAAGCGGCTGGCATCGCCACTGGTGAGGTATGACTCGAGTAAACGCCTGACATCAATGACAAAGTGTTGCTGCAGTCGATTGAGCTCGCTGGTTTGGAATTCCAGTTGCTGCCGCTGATTGCTGGTCCACAACAGGGTGGCGGCCATCAGGCTTGCCAGTACCAACAGCAAGGCAGATGCGCCCAGAGACAGGGTCGAAATTTTCATCCGGATTCACGTTTAAGGCCGATTTTCATCAGCTTATGACGATAGGATGACAATTTTATGAAGCTGACTTATTCCAGCGGTAAAAATACCTCGGCTTTCAGACCACCTTCAACCCGGTTACTGAGTTTCACCTTGCCCTGATGGCGGTCGACAATGCGCTTGATAATGGCCAGCCCCAGACCGGAGCCAAGGCTGCCCCGCGCCATGTCGCCCTGGGTAAAGGGTTGAAAGAGTTTGGGGATTTGATCAACCGGAATGCCGGGGCCGTTATCTTCCACGGTTAGCACCAAAGAGGACTTCTCCATCCGGGTTGAAATGCGTATCCAGCCCCGACCATAGCGAAAGGCGTTTTCTACCAGATTACCCAGCACCCGTTTGATGGCGATAACCTGCACCGGGATCCCTATACAGGGGCCGAGTGCCAGTTCAATTACCCCATCACGTTTGGACTCGGCCTGGGCATATTCGCTCACCAGCTGATTGATGTCGGCCTTCTCCCAAACAGCTTCCTGATCCTGGCGTATGTAGGCGATGAACTGATTGATGATGGCGTTCATGTCATCGATGTCGGCGATGATGCCGTCTCTGAGGTAGGCATCCTCATCCACCATCATTTCAGAGGCCAGACGAATTCGGGTAAGGGGTGTGCGCAGATCGTGGGAGATCCCCGCCATCATCAACGCCCGGTCCTGTTCCAACATTCGCATGCTGTGGGCCATCTGGTTAAAGGCGTGGGTCACTTCCACTATTTCACTGGAGCCGGCAGGGGGAATGGCTTCGGGGTATTCCCCCCGCGATACATTGATGGCGGCCTTCTGCAGCGCCTTAAGGGGTTTGCTCTGGCGGCGGGCAAACAGCCAGCCGCCGGCGACACTGAGCGCACCAATCACCATCAGATACAGGGTCAGCAGCGACATTTCCAGTTCGTTGAAACTCGACAGAGGTACCCGTATCCAAACACTGGGCGCCTGTGGCGGGCGGATCCAAATCTGCACTGTTTCGCCCTGGGTGATGCGTACTTCGGCGCTGCCGCCGAGGTATTCTGACATCTGATTCGACAGCAAACCGTAATAGGTGGCGCTGTCTATGCCGGCTTCCCTGGCCTGCTTTTGGTTGAAAACGTGCATGCTGCCATCGCCGACCTTGGCATTGAGGGCATCCACCAAACTCAGATATTCGCGGCCAATGACCGCCTCTTCGGTAAACAAAAAATTGATTTGCCGGGCAATGAGCTGGTTGATTTGCTGATAGCTGGGTTTGATGACGTAAAGCGCCACAGACACATAGGAAAACAGCTGATTAATCAACAGCAAACAGCCTATCAGCATCACGGTTTGACTGAAGGCGCTGCGGGGCAGCAAGCGCTGCCACCAGCGAAGTTTCATGATTTTGCTCCGGGCTTAACGACGGGCGCTGCCGTCGGGTACAAACACATAGCCCAGGCCCCACACGGTTTGGATATACCTTGGATTGGCGGGATCTTTTTCAATCAGGCGTCGAAGGCGGGATACCTGCACGTCGATGGAACGCTCCAGTGCCGAATAATCGCGGCCCCGGGCCAGATTCATCAGCTTATCCCGGGAGAGGGGTTCACGTGGATGCGTCACCAAGACCTTAAGCACGGCAAACTCGCCGCTGGTGAGAGCAATGGACTCGTCACCGCGATACATTTCGCGGGTAGCCAGATTGAGATGAAACTCACCAAAACCCACTTCTTCTTCCTGCTGCGCCGGCGCACCGGGAATTTCCTGAGTTTGACGGCGCATCACGGCTTTGATACGCGCCAGCAGTTCCCGTGGATTAAAGGGTTTGGGCAGGTAATCATCTGCACCCAGCTCAAGGCCGATAATGCGGTCGACTTCATCGCCTTTGGCAGTGAGCATGATAATAGGCAGGGGGCTGCCGGTCTGGCGCAATCGCCGGCAAATAGACAGGCCATCCTCACCGGGCAGCATCAAATCCAATACCAGTAAATGAAAATTCTCGCGCTCCAGCAGCCGGTCCATTTGCTCGGCGTTGGCGGCTGCTCTGACCTGAAATCCCTGCTCCACCAGATAGCGCTCCAGCAGGGCTCTGAGTCTCATATCATCATCAACGACCAGAATCTTGGAGGTTTCCTGTCCCATGTATCCTTCCCCTCAAATTGGCACGCAAGTTTTCGGAATCTTAACCGAAAAAGTGACCGAATATCCTAAATTTAGCCACTTTGTACGCAAAAAGCACCCGGGACTTTGTAACATTCAATAATCATCTGAGCACCGCAGGGCTTGAAAGCCAGTCACGGTTCTGGAACCCTGTCTCAAGATTTGTTGGCCATGCAAGATATCCATGACAGAAAAAGCCCATCTCATTACCCGCAAGGGCTGGGAAGCTCTGGACAAAGAGCTCAAGTACCTGTGGAAAGAATACCGTCCCGAAATCACCCTCAAGGTGCAGGAAGCTGCGGCCCAGGGCGATCGTTCCGAGAACGCCGATTATACCTACAACAAGCGCCTGCTCAGGCAAATAGACAGCCGGGTGCGCTATCTCATCAAACGTCTTGAAGTACTTAAAATCGTTGATTATTCCCCCCAGCAGGAAGGCAAGGTCTTCTTTGGCGCTTGGGTGGAGCTGGAAAACGATGAAGGGGCTGTTGTGCGTTACCGGATTGTTGGTAAGGATGAAATAGACACCAAAAAAGGCTATATCACCATAGATTCACCCATGGCCCGGGCCCTTATCGGCAAACAGGTGGATGATGAGGTGGTGGTGCAAACCCCGTCGGGACGAAAAGAATGGTTTATCAACGAGATTCGCTATCAACCCTTTGATGGCATGGAAGCTTAGGTCGCAGGCAAAAAGCGGTATGGCAGGCCTACTTGCATGAAACTGCGGGGTGGCCGTGATACTCTTGGGCCACTGCCGATCCTTTCATGTGTTTATTGACACTTAAGACGTACGAGTAAAACAGATGACATCGAATATTGCGCGGATCATTGCCGATGAACTGAATGTCCGTGAGGCGCAGGTCACTGCCACCATCGCCCTGCTGGATGACGGTGCCACGGTTCCCTTTGTGGCCCGCTATCGTAAAGAAGTGACAGGGGGGCTGGATGACACCCAACTGCGTACTCTGCACAGCCGTCTTGGTTATTTGCGTGAGCTGAATGACCGCAGGGACGTGATCCTCTCCTCCATCGACGCTCAGGGCAAACTGACTCCCGAACTCAAGGCCGCTATTCTGGGTGCTGACAGCAAGACCCGTCTTGAAGATCTCTATTTGCCCTATAAACCCAAGCGCCGCACCAAGGGACAGATTGCCATCGAAGCCGGAATCGAACCGCTGGCGAACCTCTTGCTGCAGCAGCGGCCTGCAAACCCCGAGGCCGAAGCCGCTGCCTTTATCAATACCGAGGCCGGTTTTGCCGATACCCGTGCCGTGCTAGACGGTGCCCGTTACATTCTGATGGAACGCTTTGCCGAAGATGCCGAGCTGATCCGCAAGGTGCGTGAACACCTGTCTGGAGTGGCCGTGCTGCAAAGCAAGGTGATTGAAGGCAAAGAAAAAGAAGGGGCTAAGTTTCGCGATTACTTTGAACACAGCGAGCTGCTGGCCAAAGTTCCTTCCCACAGGGCGCTGGCCATGTTGCGTGGCCGCAATGAGGGCATTCTCAGCCTGAGCATGGTTGCCGACCCGGACTCAGAACCCGGCAGCGGCAGTTATTGTGAGGTCATTATCGCCAACCATCTGGGCTTGACCCTGGGCGACAGTGAGGCCGATAAGTGGCTCAAGACAGTGGTTACCGGTACCTGGCGTATCAAGGTGGCGCTGCAGATGGAAACCGAGTTTATTTCCCGTTTGCGTGAACAGGCCGAGGACGACGCCATCAAGGTCTTTGCCCGTAATCTGCACGATCTGCTGATGGCGGCGCCAGCCGGTTCCAAGGCGACCATGGGGCTGGACCCGGGGCTGAGAACCGGCGTGAAGGTGGCCGTGGTGAACGACACAGGCAAACTGGTGGCTCACAGCACCATTTTCCCTCACGAGCCACAAAATCAATGGGATAAGTCGCTGAGAACCCTGGCTAACCTGGTGAGTATGCACAAGGTGGAGCTGATTGCCGTGGGCAATGGCACCGCCTCCCGCGAAACCGACAAGCTGGCGGCTGAATTGATTGCGGCGGTCAAAGAACATCACCCAACGCTCACCAAGGTCATGGTAAGTGAGGCGGGCGCATCTGTTTATTCGGCGTCTGAGCTGGCGGCCAATGAATTTCCGGATTTGGATGTGTCCATCCGCGGCGCCGTGTCCATCGCCCGTCGCTTGCAGGACCCGCTGGCGGAGTTGGTCAAGATTGAGCCCAAGTCCATTGGCGTGGGTCAGTATCAACACGATGTGAGCCAGAGCCAACTGTCCCAGTCGCTGGAAGCCGTGGTTGAAGACTGCGTAAACAGTGTGGGTGTGGACGTTAACATGGCGTCTGTTCCCCTGCTCAGCCAGGTGTCTGGCCTCAACAAGACGCTGGCCAAAAATCTGGTGGACTACCGCGACGAGCACGGCCAGTTCAAGAGCCGAAAAGAGCTGCTCAAGGTGCCTCGACTCGGGCCCAAAGCCTTTGAGCAGGCCGCCGGCTTTTTGCGTATCCGCGAGGGTGATAACCCCCTCGATGCGTCGGCAGTGCACCCCGAAGCCTATTCACTGGTGGAAACCATCGCTCAAACCCGTGAAGTGCCGCTGGCTAATCTCATCGGCAATACCGAGCTTATCCGTACCTTGAAGGCAGGGGATTTTGTCACAGACGCCTTTGGTTTACCCACGGTGACGGATATTCTCAAGGAATTGGACAAACCCGGTCGCGACCCCCGAGGCGAGTTTAAAACGGCGCACTTTAAAGAGGGCGTGACTGAAGTTCGTGACCTGAAGCCGGAGATGATCCTCGAAGGCGTGGTGACCAACGTGACCAATTTCGGTGCCTTTGTGGATGTGGGCGTGCATCAGGACGGTCTGGTACACATATCTTCCTTGTCGGACAAGTTTGTCAGCGACCCCCATACCGTGGTGAAGGCCGGTGATGTGGTGAAGGTGAAAGTGATGGAAGTGGACGTCGAGCGTAAGCGTATCGGCCTGTCGATGCGGCTCGATGAAAAACCTCAGCCAGCTCAGGCCGCTAAGGGCAAGGGGGCGCCTGCCGCCAGAACAGCCCAGGCCAAGGGTGGCAAGCCCCAGTCCAAACCCCAGAAGCCTCAGGCTATCAATGCGGCCATGGGCAATGCGTTTGCAGATGCTTTCGCCAAAATGAAGAAATAAGTATTAGCTTCAATCGGTTGAAAACGCGGCTTTGGCCGCGTTTTTTGCTTTTTACGGTCAAATCGAAAAATTGTGTGAATCTTTCATGAACTTTTGTTGTCGTTCTGTATCATACAACCCGCGTATGACACACCGCCATCAAGAGCGGGATTTTGGAGTAACACAATGAGAAGCACAAAACCGCCACAAAGCATTTGGCGGATGATAGCCATTTTTGGTCTGTTGGCCATGGTTGCCCTGACGGCAAGCCGTATTGGACTTGGTCTGTGGCAGAGTGACAGAGTGGCAGCCGCTGAGGGATGGACCCATATGCTGTTGCAAGGCGCGCGGGTCGATATTGCCACCCTGTGCTGGCTGTGGGGCATTGCCGCCCTGGGCACAGTGATTTTTGCCGGCAATCACGCCATAGGCCGTGTGTGGCTGGTGCTGCTCAGAGGCTGGCTGGTGCTTGGCCTGTGGCTGATGCTGTTTCTTGAACTTTCAACGCCTTCTTTCATCGAGGAATACGGCATTCGCCCCAATCGCCTCTATGTGGAATACCTGATTTACCCCAAAGAAGTCCTGTCCATGCTCTGGAGTGGCAGACCGATGGAGTTGGTATTTGGCCTGCTGGCGTCCACCGGTATTCTCTGGGGGGGGTGGCGTTTATCCGGGCGTCTTTCAACCCATCTGGTTTATCCGCGCTGGTACTGGCGACCCGTGTTTGCACTCCTGGTGATTATTGTGACCCTGATGGGAGCACGCTCGACCTTGGGGCACAGGCCGCTCAATCCGGCCATGGTGGCCTTCTGCGACGATCCTCTGGTGAATTCGCTCACGGTAAATTCGGCCTATTCACTGGTGTTTGCCATGACTCAGATGGGTCAGGAAGAAAATGCCGCCAAGATGTATGGTCAATTGACGGACGAGGAAATCATTGCTGCTATCCGCGAGGACAGCGGCAGGTCTGCTGAGCGTTTTGTTTCAGACCTATTGCCCAGTCTTTCGGATAACCCAGCGTCCTATCAGGGCAAGCCCCGCAATCTGGTGATTATTCTGCAGGAAAGCCTGGGTGCCCGTTTTGTCGGTAGCCTCGGTGGTTTGCCATTGACGCCCAATCTCGATGCGCTGTCTCAGGAAGGTTGGTACTTCGATAATCTCTTCGCCACAGGCACCCGCTCGGTACGCGGAATCGAGGCTGTGACCACGGGCTTTACCCCCACTCCCGCCAGGGCCGTAGTCAAACTGGGCAAGAGCCAACAGGGCTTTTTCACCATTGCCGATTTCTTACGTCGCCAGGGTTACGACACTTCGTTTATCTATGGCGGTGAAAGCCATTTTGACAATATGCGCAGTTTCTTCCTGGGCAATGGCTTTGGCCGTATCGTCGACCAGGATGACTACCAGAATCCGGCCTTTGTGGGCAGTTGGGGGGTATCAGATGAAGACCTGATGCGCCGCGCCGACAGTGAGTTTAAGCGCCTGCATCAGCAGGGCACGCCCTTCTTCAGTCTGGTGTTCAGCTCCAGTAACCACGATCCCTTCGAGTTTCCCGATGATCGCATCGAACTCTATGAGCAGCCGAAGCAAACCCGTAATAACGCCGCCAAGTATGCGGATTTCGCTATAGGTGAGTTCTTTAAGCTCGCCAAAAATGCCGACTACTGGCAGGACACGGTATTTTTGGTGGTGGCGGATCACGACAGTCGTGTTGGCGGTGCCAATCTGGTGCCGGTAAATCGCTTTCGTATTCCCGGCCTCATCATTGCCGATGGGGTGGCGCCCAAGCGCGACCAGCGGGTGGTGAGCCAAATCGATTTGGCGCCGACCTTGTTATCGCTGATAGGCGTTTCTGGCCGCTACCCCATGCTGGGGAAAGATTTGACCCGCACACCCGATAATTGGCCGGGGCGGGCGCTGATGCAGTACGACAAGAACTTTGCCTATATGCGTGGTCAGGATTTGGTGATCCTGCAGCCTGAGCGCGACCCCGAAGGTTTTACCTATCAACCGGAAGATGGCAGCTTGCTGCCAAGTCCACAGCCCAAGAGTATGCAAAAAACCGCCTTGGCCTGGGCTTTGTGGGGAAGTCTTGCCTATCAGAAAGGGTTATTCAGGCAGGAGTGATCACACCCAGGAGGAGAGGGTACTTTCGGCCCTGGGCTCGCTGGTGTGATGATAAAAGCTGTCTACGTGGGATGCGATGGCACGATAAAAGCTATCGGGGAGCCCGGCTTGTGGAGAAGCGGTTTTACTCCCCAGCGGGTGCCTCGGTTCCTGTGGCTGGCTTTTAACTTTAAGATCACTGCGGCTGAGGGCGCCGGTGGTTTTGGCGGGGCGTTTCAGCGGGCGGGGTAGCGCCTGCTGTGATTGCTGCTCGGCATCTTTATGCTGTTGCTGCTGGTGTTGTTGCTGTTTCTCTTCTACCCGCTTTTGCAGCCTGGCCTGAACCTGAGGTTCGTCGGCAGTGCGTTCATGTTGCGGATTAAAGGCTCTCTCTTCGTGCCCCTTGGTCAACTGAGGTGGCGGCACTATGGGGGGGCGCTGCTGGTTTTCTACCCGAGCGCTGTCCGTCGCAACATTACTGGTCGCTAATGGCACTTGAGGGTAGTTGGTGACAACCAGCATGACGAACTCCAAAAACAGGCTGATTAAATAATAACCTCTCGATTGAGCAGATTAAAGCCTGAAGAGCCAGTCTTTCACCCCGGTCACAAATTCAGTGGGGTGAGAAAAGAAAGGGGCATGGGATGCTTTGGCGAGCATCAGGTCCTCGCAGGTACCGGCAGGGCTTGGCATGGCCGGCATGACCCGCTTGGGAACCAGCCCATCGAGGCGTCCCCACACTCTCAACCAGGGTTGGCTCAGGTTTGCCAGCTCGGGGCGTAAATCCACGTCTTTTAACATGTTCAGCCCCTGATCCAACGCCGCTGGCTGGGGCAGGGGGCGTGACAGCACCAAATCCCGCAGGCGCTTGATGTCTTCCCTCGCTGTTTCGCTGCCCATGGCCTGGATAGCGAGAAAACGCTCTATGGTTTTGGGCAGATCTTTGCCCAGTTCTGCGCCAAATTGCGACAATACCTGGGGTGGAATGCCGGGCCAGTTTTCTTCCTCCCGCGCCATAAAACAAGGGGATGAGGCAATGGTTATCAGCGCCTCAACCCGCTGGGGGTAGCGCAGTGCAGCTCTGGTCGCCACCAAGCCACCAAGTGACCAACCCGCAAGCACCATCTGCTCGGGCAGCGCCAACATCAGGGTGTCGACCCAATCATCCAGGGTATCACCAGACATAGTGCTATGGCCGAATCCCGGCAGGTCGGGGCAGTGCAGCCTATACTCGGGAAAGGCACCCATAAGGGGCGTGAACACAGCCGCGTTCATGCCCCAGCCGTGGAGAATCACCAGGTTTTTGCCTGTGCCATGGGTGTCGATATGGATATGTGCCTGTGAACCTTGTGTCACTTGTGCCTCTAGTCAGGGATGATGCCATGGATGAAGTATCCGTGTGGCGCCGAGCATGGACGTATGTCGTTACCACCTTGGCGCAGAGTTTACCCAACCGCTGCCTGCTGTGCCACCAAACGGTAATCGAAGGCTCTGGGGTCTGCAGCCTTTGTCTGCAACGCTGTCTGTATCACG
Organism: Shewanella amazonensis SB2B; assembly: GCF_000015245.1. Taxonomy (NCBI): domain Bacteria; kingdom Pseudomonadati; phylum Pseudomonadota; class Gammaproteobacteria; order Alteromonadales; family Shewanellaceae; genus Shewanella; species Shewanella amazonensis. The sequence continues at coordinate 4,138,216 of NC_008700.1, read as the reverse complement.
GCCCCGTATGTCTGGGTTGTGGTCGCAGCCTGGTCAATGACGGTGCCTTTTGTGGTGCCTGTCGGGTGTTGGGCGCGCTGCCTGTTATCGCGCCCTGCAGCTACCACCAAGGCCTGGGAGCCAGTATTGCCGCCATTAAATATCAGGGGCAATTTGCAGCGCTGGATGTTCTTTGCCGAGCACTGATGGCCAGAGTGACTCAACTGACAGAGGAGGGCGAAATCCCCCCTGTCTCTTTACTCCTGCCGGTTCCCCTTCACCCCAAACGTCTCAAAACCCGCGGCTTTAATCAGGCCTATGAAATAGCGCTCTTGCTGTCAAAGCTCAGTGGTATCCCTCTGTGCGATGACCTGTTACGGCGGCGACGTGATACCCAGCCTCAGGCTGGCCTTACCGGTAAAGCGAGGCGTAAAAACCTATTGGGCGCCTTTGAGCTCACGGGGAGCTGTCATCAGGGCTCAGTGGCCTTGGTGGACGATGTAGTCACCACCGGCAGTACGGCCAATGAAATAGCCACCATGTTACAGCTTCAGGGTGTCAGGGTGCAGGTATGGTGTCTTGCCCGGGCGGAAGCCCCCGGGCTGCTGGACACGTTCAGTTAGCGGCTCATGGCCGCAGGTAACAGGTAGAGCGCATTGGTGTAGATTTTTTCAGTGCCGAGCCAGATGTTGCGAAACAGCAGGTTATCGGTTGTTCCCACCACGACGCCCTTACCCTTGGGCTCTGCCAAGAGGGCATTGCTCAGACCGAATGCCCTTTGGTATTCGTCAGAGAGGTAGCCGGAGACCAGCGGGTTTTGTGGATAGCGTGCGGCGATAACAAATGGCTCGCTGGTGTCGGATAAGCCCAGTACTTCATTTTTCATCACGGGCACAGTGGCAGATGGCATGCCGAATGCCAGTGGATGAGCCGGATCCAGTTGCCAGTTGAGTATGGCGCCACCAATGGCCTGGCGGGCACGCAGGGCTTCTTTGTCATCAAAGCCAAGCCCAGCCGTGGAAAACTGCTGCTTATAAAACCCGTCTTCCAATACTGTGTTTCTGAGCAGGTTGCGTTTATTGAGCCAAATGAGTGCCCGCTTCTGGGCCACAATGACGCCGCCCTGTTCGGCAAACTCACCGAGTTTGCGTCCAAGGGCATCGTCCAGGTGATCATAATTTCCGTCTGCGAGCAGTATATGGCTGTAACGGTTAAGGCTAATCCGTGCCAGTCTGTCTGAGTCCACCAGAGTCACGCCCTGTTTCAGCTCCAAATCCAAATAGCGCCAGATTTCCCCCACCTCGGTGGCATCGGTGCCACGACCGCTCACCAATAAGGCGTTCACTGGCTTGAGTGGGACAAAGTCGCCACTGCCAAGATCAATTCCTGTTGCGGAAGCGAATGAAACGACCGGGAACAGGCGGACCTCATATTGCCTGGCAAGGTCGGTGAGATAAGGCAGTAATGCGTCCCGCGTCATTTGCTTCTGGGCTGTACTTATCATCAGGGTGCCAGCGGCAAATGCACGGGCGCTGGCCACGGGAGTAAAGGGTTTTACCGAGGCCCTGACGGCTATGCCATCCCGGTGAAGCTGCGCCAACAAAGGGGCCGCGCCACTTTGCTGCCAGTCTATCAGGAGGGCAACCGTGTCTTCTGTCAGTGCCGGCTGCCCAAACGCTGGTGCATCTGTGCTGAGCTGGTTCGCAGCAGGCCGTATGTTCTCTGCGATGGCCAGATTGAAGGCGCTGCCCAGATCCCAGGCGCTGACATCGTAGAAGGTGGGGTCTTCAAATCGGGTGCGTCGCTCAAACAGGGCTTCTACCAAAACAGACTGAGGCTGTTCGTTGGGAATGAACAGACTATCAGCAGCTGTGAATATTTGTTTGCCTTCTTTCATGTCCTGCGTCAGATAGCGGTAAACCACGCCATGGCGGTTCAGGAGATCAGCCAATACCAGCAGTCGCTGTCTGTCTCCCCGGGTCGAGATCAGGCGACCCTGTTTACCGGTTTTACCTTTACCAGCGTAAAAATCGTTTTGAAAACTGATGAGTTCCTGGCGGAGTTGGTGAGCGCCTTTGAGTGCAGCAAGGGAGGTGGTTAACTGATTATCGATGGCCTCGGCCAGGCTGATACCACCGTATTGCGAGTCCTGTACCTGGCCGCGGGCGCTGGCCTGCTCGAACAATACCCCTACGGCGCCATTGATGTCCGGATAGGTGGAGCCTTTGCCATAGAAGAAATCATCGAATCCCTGCCGGCTAAAGTAGGCCTGCTGCTTGGCATCCAGAGCCTGACGGTAAAAATGGGCTAATTTCTCAGTCAGTTGCTGGTTTCGTTGTTCTGTCAGTGGGTGCGTGCGCTCGGGGACGCCGGGCTGGAAAAAGTAGCTTTGGTTATGACCCATTTCATGGAAGTCCCCCACATACTGAGGTTGCCACTTATGGAGTAATGCGACCCTGCCCCGGCTCTCCGGATGTCGTAAGAACAGCCAGTCACGGTTGAGGTCGGCCAGAAAATGGTTATAGCGTCCGGCAGGCCAGTTTTGATTGTGTTCCTTATGGTTTTCATCCGCCACAGGCACAGCTATCCCACGGTAGCTGTTGGACCAGTTGGCAAAACGGTCGAGTCCATCGGGGTTTTGGCTGGGGGTGATAAGTACCACACTCTGGCTGAGCAGGTCGGTAATCCAGCTCTCCTGGCTCAATGCCAAATGCTGCGCCAGCGCCAAAGCGGCATGGGCACCACTGGCTTCATCGCCATGAATTGAATACGCCAGCCATATCACCAACATTGGCTGCGCTTTCCCCTGTTTGACCAGCGCCCTGTCGGCCACAATCCCGTTGAGTCGGTCCTGATTGGCTGGTGAGGTGATTACCGCCGTCAGTTGCCTGCGCCTTTCATGGCTGTAGCCTGTATCCTCCAGTGAGACTCTGGGATTGTCAGCGGCCAGTTTTTCCAGAAAGCCATTCACCTGATCGTGTCTGACGTGCCATTCCCCCAGGGGATAACCCAGATAGGCTTCCAAAGAGGTAGCGTATGCGGTGAGGGGCAGCGAGAGGCACATGCAGTAACAAAGTGCCCTGCCAAGGGAGGCGAAAATCGACAGAAATGACATGTTCTACTCTTTATTATCTTTTTGTATTGCTGAACAAATTAGCAGTTTGTTGATTCATTGACCACCAAGGCTTAACTATCCTGGAAGGCGTACAGTGAGATCTACCCGACAAAATTCCCGGGTGGCGTATAAGCCAGGACTACAATCTGGTTTCTATCCGGAGTATCATAGCCGGTAATTCTTAGTAATTTACTCAGGTTTCCCTGATGGAGCGCTCTACATGATTACCATTTCCGAAGCGGCTCAGGCCCACTTTGTGAAGTTGCTGGCCGATCAACCAGAAGGTACCAACATCCGCGTATTTGTGATTAGTCCTGGTACTGCCCAAGCGGAGTGTGGTGTGTCCTACTGCCCGCCAGATGCCGTGGAAGATGATGATATTGAACTGGAGTTCAACGGTTTCAATGCCATGGTTGATGAGAAAAGCGCTCCTTTCCTGGAAGATGCCAGCATAGATTTGGTCACTGATCAGCTTGGCTCACAGCTCACGCTCAAGGCGCCCAATGCCAAAATGCGCAAGGTGTCGGCTGATGCGTCTCTGGTCGAGCGTATCGAATACGTCATTCAGGCTGAAATCAACCCGCAGCTGGCGAGCCACGGCGGTAACATTCTGCTGGTGGAAGTGACTGATGATGGTGTGGCCGTTATCCAGTTCGGTGGTGGTTGTAACGGTTGCTCCATGGTGGATGTCACTCTGAAGGATGGTATCGAGAAACAGCTGCTGGATATGTTCCCGGGTGAGCTGACCGAAGTGCGCGATGCCACTGAGCACCAACACGGTAGTCACTCTTACCAGTGATGCCTGACAATAAAAAACGCGGCCCGATGGCCGCGTTTTTTATTGGACTAACAGATAGCTCTCGTTCAATTTAAACCATTTTCGGCCATATTTCAGGCAACAAAGCCGTGACGATAGCGCACAAAGTGCCAGCCCAGACTCAGGCTGCGGCACAACATAAAGCCGCCCATGGCGAGCCAAAGTGCATGGTTCCCCCAATCGGAAAATCCCCACCAGAGTGGAAAAAATACCCCGACGGTTGAGAGCAGCATGCTGTTTCTCATCACTCTTCCCTGAGTGGCGCCGATATATACACCATCGAACAGGTAGGAGCCGAACGCCAGTAATGGCATGGCAATCAGCCAGGGCAAAAACTCATTGGCGAGCTGCTGAACTGCACTAATGTCGGTCATCAAAGTACTCAGCCATTCTCCCCACAGGGCAAACCCACCGCTGAACAGGCAGGCAAAAACCGCCGACCATGCAAAGGCCAATGCCACAGTACTATCGAGTGCAGCCGGGTCGCGACGCCCCACGGCGGCGCCGGTTTCGGCCTCGGCATAGTAGGCAATCCCATCCAGTGCGTAGGATGTCAGCATTAAAAAGTTAAGCAGTACTGCGTTGGCGGCCACTGTAGTGTCTCCCAGGCCAGCGCCCTTGAAAGTCATAAAGGCAAAGGTGGCTTGCAGACAAAGGCTGCGAATAAAGATATCCCGGTTCAGTCTGAACAGTTGGCCGAGATTCGCCATAATGTCACGCAGTACGGGGGATGGGCAGGCAAGCGTTCGCCAGGCCTTGGCGGTAAAAAAAGCCGCGATGGAAAAGGCGCACAGATCAGCGATGACGGACGCCAATGCGGCACCTGCAACCCCCCAGCCAAAGCCAAACACAAACAGGACATCCAGTGCGATATTGACCAGGTTGGCCAGGATCAGCTGCCACATGGCTACCTTGGGTTGTTGGCGGCCCAGAAGCCAGCCAAGCATGACCAGATTGGCCAGCGCCAGCGGCAATGACCAGATACGAATGGCAAAGTAGTCCCGGCAGTATTGACGTACTTCTGCGCTGGCATCTGACCAGCCCAGCAGCGTATTAAGCAAAACAGGCTGCACCAGCAATACCAATAGCCCTGCGCCCAGCGCCAGAGTTAGCCCTTGCATAAGAATTCGCTTCTGGGTTTCCCCCTGGCTTGCCCCCCAGGCTTGGGCGGTCAGGCCTGTGGTGGCCATCCGCAGAAACCCCAGCAACCAGACGATTAGCGTGAACACTGTTGACCCCAGTGCAACCGCGCCCAAATAATAGGCCTCACTCAGGTGACCCATGATGGCGGTATCCACCAGCCCGAGCAGCGGCACTGTGATATTGGACAGCATCATGGGTAGCGCCAGGGCCCACAGACGTTGATGGGCTGACCAGGTCAATGGCAAATAATTCACAAGTTTAATCAGAGAGTTCCTCTTAATGCATAAAGTGTTGCTGTTTGTATGTGCTTGGTTCTCGGGCCTGGCTCAGGCGGCTGTGGTGCTGCAGTATCACCATGTGTCTGAGACCTCGCCCCGGGTCACCAGCGTCACGCCTGCCGAGTTTCGCAGCCATATGGACTTTTTGGCAAAAAATGGCTTTAAGGTGGTGCCTCTGACTGATCTGGTTGCTCAAATCAAGCGGGGTGAAAAACCGCCCCTGAGAGCGGTCGCCATCAGTTTTGATGATGGTTATCAAAACATTGCTGACAATGCCGTTCCTATCTTAAAGGAATATGGATTTCCCTACACATTGTTTGTCTCTATCGCGCCCATGGTGGAGGGGCATAAGGGGATGATGAGTGAAGCGACTCTGAAACAGTTGGCTTCTGAAGGCGCCGAAATAGCCAATCACAGCTACGATCACGGCCATCTGGTACGGCGCTTGGAAGGGGAGGATGAATCCGCCTGGCTATTGCGGATAAAGACTCAACTTTTGCAAACCGAAGCCGCACTGATCCGTATTCGTGGTGAAACGACACAACCTATGTTGGCCTATCCCTTCGGCGAATATAACGCTGCGCTGCAGTCTTTGGCCTCGGAGCTTGGGATGGTGGCATTCGGCCAACAATCCGGTGCGCTTGGGCGGTACAGCGCCTTAACCGCCTTGCCGAGGTTTCCTGTGGGTGGGCGTTACGCGAGCCTGGAGACCCTGAAAGAAAAACTGTACAGCTTGCCCATGCCGGTGGCGACCATATCGCCCGCAGATCCCCTGTTATTGCAGGACTGGCAACCGCGCATGAAAGTCACTCTCGCAGAGGTGGCCGATATCAATAAAGCCGGGATGCGATGCTTTTTGCCCAATCAGGAGGCGGTATCACCACGTTGGCTGGATGATGTCAGTTTTGAGGTGCAGGCGGACAAACCTCTGCCGCCGGGGCGTTCGCGCTATAACTGCACCGCACCATCCAAAACACAAAAGGGATTTTACTGGTTTTCCCAGGCCTGGCTCAGGCCCAACAAAGATGGCAGCTGGCCAAAAGAGCCCTAATCTGATTTGAGTAAACTGAGCAGCTTGGGTGCAATCTTGTCCAGATGGAGCTGCTCACAGGCGGCACCCAGCTCAACGGAGCTGCCCGGCATGCCCCACACAACAGAGCTGTCTTCATCCTGAGCTATTGTGTAGGCTCCCTGTTCCCGCATATGCAGCAGTCCCTGGGCGCCATCACGCCCCATACCGGTGAGAATCACGCCCACTGCAGCCCTGCCTGCGACTTCTGCCACACTGTGAAACAGCACATCCACCGAGGGTTTGTGCCGATTCACCGGGTCTGTGTCCAAAATGGCGGTGCGAAAGTGGGCGCCTACCCGGCGAATGACCAGATGGGCGTGACCCGGGGCGATATAGACGTTGCCGACTTTTAATTGCTCATTGCCGATGGCCTCAACCACTTGCATCTGCGAGTTCAGGTCCAGACGTTTGGCAAAGGAAGCACTGAAGGCAGCGGGTATGTGCTGTGCGATAACCACAGGCGGGAAGTTGGCTGGCAGCATGGAAATGAGTCGTTGAATGGCTTCTGTGCCGCCGGTGGAAGCACCTATGGCAATTACCCGGTTTTTCAGCTTGCCGGAGCTCTCAGACTCAGGTGGTGGTGCAGAAAGGGCCCTTACCCTGCTGACCGCCGCCTGACGGACTTTTTCCAGCAGTTCATCCTGATAGTCGAGCAGCTTGTTGGTCAGGTCATGTTTGGGCTTACTGATAAAGTCCACGGCCCCAAGAGACAGGGCCTCCAAAGTCACGGCGGCCCCCTTTTCCGTGAGTGTGGAAATCATGATGACGGGCATGGGGCGCAGCTTCATCAGGTTGCGTAAAAATGCGATGCCATCCATGCGGGGCATTTCAATGTCCAGAGTTATCACATCCGGGTTGAGCTCCTTAATCATCTCCCTGGCCTGATAGGGATCTTCTGCACAGCCCACCACATCGATGTCCTCTGCCTGCGCCAGCATATGGCTCAGCAATTTCCTAACCAGAGCAGAGTCATCGACGATGAGTACTCTTATCATTTTCTTTCCCCGTTAAGTCCCGAAATGCTGCCTATTCTGGGTTTGTATATGGTCTGGCCAATGAGATCAAAGTCATCGGAAATCAGGTGCAGGGTTTCCGAATGGCCAATAAAGAGATACCCATCATCGCTGAGCAGTTGTCTGAACTTCTGAATGATTTTTTTCTTTGTCGGATTATCGAAATAAATGAGTACATTACGGCAAAAAATGGCATCGAAGGGGCCTTGCATTGGCCAGCTCTCCAACAGGTTAAGCTGGCGGAAAAACACCAGTTCCCGCACCGAGTCCTTTACCTTGGCCATGCCTCCCTGAGCCGTGAAATACTGTTCTGCCAGTGTTGGAGGCAGATTTTCGAGGGTTTCTGGGGGGTAGAACCCCGCCTCGGCCTTGGTTAAGACATTCGTGTCTAAATCGGTCGCCAGAATTTTCAAATCCCACTGAGTGCGTGGAAAAAAGGGCGCTAAGGTCATGGCGAGGGAGTAGGGCTCTTCACCGGTTGAGCAGGCAGAAGACCAGACCCGCAGACGACGACTGCGCCTTTGCTGCCATTTGGGTACCAGATGATCCCGCACATAATGAAAGTGGTGCTTCTCACGAAAGAAGGCGGTGAGGTTCGTGGTCAGGGCGTTGATAAAGTGGCCCATCTCATCGGGCTCCTGTTGCAGGTAGCCACAGTATTCGAAGAAGGTGCGCATCCGCAGTGCGCGCAGGCGACGGCAAAGGCGGGAATACACCATATGGCGCTTCCGTTCAGGTAAGACAATGCCTGTTTGGTTGTAGGCCAGCTCCCGGATGAACTCAAAATCCCTTTGAGTCATCGGAAACTCCCGTTCGGATGTGAATTCCAAAGCGCCTCCTTTGGCCCCAAAAGCATCTCTGACAACAAGGGGCTCTGACGAGCCCCTTGTTGGTGGTCAGGTCAGAACTCGTGCCATTCTTCTTTACTGGCTTTAAATTTGGTCGGCCGTTTTTCGCCGCCAGCGACCAATGCCAGTGGCGCCGCTGAGGATGCCTGTACGTCGGTTCTGAAGAACCCGAGTTGACGTCGCATATTGCGGGCCTGCTCGGCCATGGCATCACCAGCTGCGGATACTTCTTCCACCAGTGCCGCGTTTTGCTGGGTCATCTCGTCCATTTGAGACACTGCTTTATTAACTTCCTGAATGCCTGATGCCTGCTGCTCGGCTGCGACACTGATTTCATTAATCATCTCAGCCACCTTGGATACCGCATGCACGATTTCCTGCAGGGTATTACCGGATTGGTTCACCAACGAGGTACCGTCATTGACCTTATTGACGCTGTCGCGGATAAGTTCTTTGATTTCCTTGGCCGCCCCCGCTGAGCGTTGGGCGAGATTGCGAACCTCGCCAGCCACCACGGCAAAGCCTCTGCCCTGTTCACCGGCGCGGGCTGCTTCTACCGCTGCATTCAGTGCCAGTAGGTTAGTCTGGAAGGCGATTTCGTCGATGACACCTATGATGTCAGCAATGCGCTTACTGGATTCGTTAATGGCCTCCATGGCGGTGACTGCCTGCTTGACTACCTTGCCGCCATGATCTGCCTTGGTAGAGGCTTCTTTGGCGAGGGTGTTAGCCAGGGTGGCGTTTTCGGCGCTCTGTTTTACGGTGGCCGTCATCTGTTCCATGCTGGAGGCTGTTTCTTCCAGTGACGCGGCTTGCTCTTCGGTGCGCTGGCTCAGATCGGCATTGCCCTGAGCTATTTCTTCGGCGCCTGAAGTGACGGTATTGGCTGATTCGCTGATGCCGCCGAGGACTTCGGTCAGGCGGCTGACGGTAGCATTGGCGTCGGCCTTGAGCTTGCCGAACTGGCCCTCATATTCGCCATTAATCTTGCGGGTTAAATCACCCTTGGCCAAACCGTCAAACATATCAACGACATCGGAAATAACGTTATCGGCAATGCCGACAAGGCTGTTGAGGCCGTTGGAGAGATTGAGGAAGAAGCCTTCTTTATCATGGGTGGCAATGCGCTGTGACAAATCGCCCGAGCTTGCGGCCGCGATGATGCCATCAATCTCATGCTCGATGGCCGTTTCAGCGGTGCGGTCTGCCCACTCAACCACAGTCCCTATGCGGGTGCCATCGGTGTCGTTGATAGGGTTGGCGATGATCCGGAAGGTGCGACCACCGACTTTAAGTTGACTGGTGTAAGTACTGGTGAGGTTAGCCAGCAGGTTTCGTTGGTGAGCAGGGTTTTTATGGAACACATCGATATTTGCACCCATCAGCTTATTGCTGTTGAAATTGGGCAGATCCCTGACAATGTCGGATTGGGCAATGCTGAACATTTTTTTAACGGCATCATTGAGATAGATGATGTTGCAGTCTGCATCCGCCACCATGGTGTTTGACGATACATTGTCAAGCGCCTGACGGATTCGGGCATTTTCGGCAGCGAGAGCCCGTTCTTTCTCTTCCCTGGCCAACTGTGCAGTAATGTCGCTCCACTCCACTACGGTGCCTGTGCGTTTGCCATTGTCGAATACCGGTGTGGCAATCAGGTCGAAGGTCAAGCCTGCTACCTTGATACGGGCCTTGTACGAGCTGGTGAGCTTGGCCAGTAACTGGCGCTGATGCTCGGGGTGTTTGTGGAAGATATCTATGTTGGTGCCCATCAGGGTGGAAACATCAAATCGGTTGATGGATTCGCGCAGCTTTTCCTCATTACCGGCCAACATGGCTTGGAGGGAGTGGTTGAAGTAAATGATGTTGTTATTTTCATCGGCCATCATCACGTTCGCCTGACACACATCCAGCGCCTGCTTGATACGGTTGGTTTCGCGGATCAGTTTTTCTTCGGCTTGCTGCCGTGCCAGGGATTCAGTTAAGTCCTGCCATTCCACTACGGTTGCGATACGTTGATGCTGTTCATCGAACACGGGGGAGGCTATCAGGCTGAAGGTACGGGTACCGACCTTGATTTTGGCGGAGTAGGTGGATTTTAACCCGGCTATCAGACGGCGCTGATGGGATGGATCCCGATGGAAGCTGTCCATGTTGGCGCCCTGCAGGCGACTCACATCAAAGTTGGGTAATTCTTTGCGAATATCCGCTTCTGCATCGCTCAGTGTGGTGCGGAGCGAGTCGTTAAAGTAGAGGATTTCCCCGTTGGGGTCCGCCAGCATTACGTTAGCCTGGCAGATATCCAGGGCTTTGAGAGTGGCGCGGCCTTTTTGCTGCTCGTCCCAGAAGATGGCAAATTCTTCAGAGAACTCCTGCCAGCCAGGGATATCGTAACTGCCAAGTTTGGGTCTGTTATGGCTTCGCAGTGCCTGACGTATTTCTGCCAGAGCTTCTGCGACTCTTGGGCCGCCCTGACTTAAACCAATACCCAAAACAATCAGCGCTACAACCAGGGCAGCACTGACCATGTTGCCGGATTGCCCCATCAGGCTGAGTACCAAAGAAACGGCAACTATCACCATGCCGGCCAAGGTAAATGGGGCTGGCCCCATCAGCTTTTTATTGCCTGCGTCCATGTTGATTCCTCTTGCTTTAGTGTCCATTTCAGGCAGTCATTACCTGAGCTTGTTGTTCGAGATTGCCGATGATCCGATTCAGTGTCTCGGGATCCGGTAAGATGGCGGAGCCAAGTAACCGGTTGATCTCAAGCAGAATGACCATCTTGTCCTGCACATTTGCCAGCCCCTTGATGAACCGCAGGTCGGTGCCGTGACCAAAGTCAGGGGCCTGGCGGATTTCTTCTTCTTCGATGCTGAACACGTCTGATACGGCATCTACCACTATGCCTATCACCTTTTGGGTTTCATCCATGGTCACCTTGACCACTATCACCACAGTGGTTGCGCCATATTCCAGGGTCTTTATCCCAAACTTTTGCCGCAGATCTATGATGGGGACTATGGTGCCCCGCAAGTTGATGACGCCTTTGACATAGTCGGGGGCGTTTGGCAGCACAGTGGTGGGTTCCCAGCCGCGGATTTCCTGTACGGAGAGGATGTCCACGCCGTACTCCTCGTTGGCCATGATGAAGCTCAGATACTGTTGATTACCCTGCTTGACCTGTTCGATGGAAATGTCAGCCATATCGAGTCTTCCTTTTTACGCGGCGTGTTCATTGCTGCTGCCTATACCGGCCAACTTGACCAGTCCGGCAACGTCTATGATGAGTGCGACTGTGCCGTCGCCCAGTATGGTGGCGCCCGAAATGCCCGGAATACGGGTGTAGTTCTCCTCCAGGCTTTTGATTACAACCTGTTGTTGCGCGAGAAGTTCGTCCACCAGCAGGCCGGCCTTTTCATTGTTATGATCCACTACCATCACCAGGCCATCTTTGATTTCCCGCGCGTCAGCATCGTGGTTGAACTCTCGATACATCTTGATTACCGGTAAATATTCATCCCGCAGACGGATCAGCTCATGGCCATCGGACAGCCGATTGATACGGTTGGTGGGCACCTGCAACGATTCGTAGATGGACACCAGTGGCACCACGTATATGTGCTTGCCGATGCGGATAAGCTGGCCGTCGAGTATGGCCAGCGTCAGGGGAAGTCGAATGGTGAAACGGCTGCCTTTACCCGCCTCGGATTTCAATTCAATGGAGCCATTGAGCTCGTGAATATTGCGCTTGACCACATCCATGCCCACGCCACGCCCTGAGAGGTCTGACACTGCATCGGCGGTGGAAAAGCCAGGTCTGAATATCAGCTGGTGGATGGCTTCTTCCGATAACTCTTCCTCGGCGCCGACCAGCCCTTTTTGACGGGCTTTTTCAAGGATCTTGTGGGTGTTCAGCCCGGCGCCATCGTCCGCTATTTCTATGATGATGCAGCCGCCCTGATGATAGGCATTGAGCATGATGGTGCCGGTTTCAGACTTACCCTGTGCCAATCTGGCTTCGGGTGATTCCAGCCCATGGTCGAGCGAATTGCGCACCAGATGCACCATGGGGTCGACAATTTTTTCAAGGACGGTTTTATCCAGCTCAGTGTCTTCACCCTTGAGGATGAGTTCTACTTTCTTACCCAGCTGCTGGCCAATGTCTCTGACCAAGCGGGGGAAGCGGTTAAACGCAAAGCTGATGGGCAGCATGCGAATCTGCATGACACTTTCCTGCAAATCCCGGGTATGGGAAGCCAGCTGCTCTAGTCCCTGTTGCAGCAGTAACAGCGACTCCTGATTGATTTCATCCTGTTGACCTATTTGGCCCAGCATGGCTTGGGTTATCACCAGCTCACCCACCATATTGATGAGCATATCGATTTTTTCTGTGCTGACCCTGATGGAGCTGCTTTCTCCACTCTTGGCGGCTGCAGCGCTTTGTTTTTGGCTGGCTACGGCTTTGTCTGTGGCAAGAGCCTGAACCTGGGGCGTCAGCGCAATGACATCAGGGGCTGCTACAGGCGGGTCGACTTCGGATTGTGGTGATGGCGACAGCATCTCTGTGGAGGTATCAGCAGAAGGGGCTGCTGCTGTTTGTTGGTAACTGATTTCGCATTCATCTTCGACCCACTCGAACACCTCTTTGAGTTTTTCCAGTGGCTCGTCTGTGATCAATCTTAAGCGCCAGTGCAGGTAGCAGGCTTCGGGGTCAAAGTCGTCCCATGCGGGAAAGGAAACCGGCAGGAGCTCGGCCGTCAGTGTGCCCTTGGAGGCCAGCTCAGCAAACATCAACATGGGATCGTTGCCGCAGCGCATAATGTCTGCGCCAGCCTTGAAATCAATCTGCCAGCACAGCGTTTTTGAGTCTGAGGCCATTGTTGCCTGAGGGGGAGAAATCGATTGCGTTTGGCTTGGTTGATTGGCCAGGGTGTTATTCAGCCGCAACTCAAGCTCGGGTAACTTGGGGTCGTTGAATTCGGCTTGGCTCATCAGGGCTTCGAACATGCCCCTGAGTAAATCCACCGAAAGCAGCAGCATGTCAACATGGTCAGGCTGCATCTGCCGACGACCATCGCGGATTTCGTCAAGCAGAGTTTCAAGCAGATGGGTGTAGTTGGCCACCTGCATAAAACCGAATGTGGCACTGCCGCCTTTGATGGAGTGTGCTGCTCTGAAAATGGTGTTAATGGTTTCTGGGTCCGGCGCCGCCACGTCCAGCTTCAGCAGCTCAGACTCCATAATCGCCAGGCCCTCGATACTTTCCTCGAAGAACACCTGACTGAATTGGCTAAGATCTATGTCCATTCCCTAGTCTCTCTGCGGGTTATCCCAACACTTTGCGCACTGTGGCCAGCAACTGTTCCGGATTAAAGGGTTTCACAATCCAACCTGTAGCTCCTGCTGCCCGTCCTTCCTGCTTTTTATCGCCACCTGATTCTGTGGTCAGCATCAACAATGGCGTAAATTTGTAAGCAGGGAGGGTTCGCAGGTTACGGATAAGGGTTATGCCGTCCATCACGGGCATATTTACATCCGAAATAACCAGATCGTACTGACCGGCCTGAGCTGCTTTTAAGGCTTCATCGCCATTGCACGCCTCGGTGACATCAAATCCGGCGGTTTTCAGCGTAAACCCCACCATTTGTCTCATTGAGGCCGAATCATCAACGGCAAGAATCTTCTTCATAGGTTGTTGTCCTTTTACGCTTGACTGGTTATTCCCGGAAGTTGCATGCCCATCTGCTTGAACTGAGCGACAAGTTCTGTAGTTATTCCTTTCCAGTTCAATGGGATACTGCTGTTTTCACAATGGGACTGCAGGCACAGCAGCAGTTGCAGACCAGCCGTGTCTGCCTTGATGAGTCTGGCGGCATTCAGGGTGACGGGTCTGCCCTGATGCAGCAGATCTGCTAACTGGCTGTAGATAGGCTGGATATTGCGGATGGTCAGCTCGCTTCCGAGCTCTACCGTGTTTTCTGACATAGAGGCATCCCTTGAGTGCTGGACCTGAGTTCCTTTACACACAAAAGATAGACGCCATTTTGGACTGTTGCCTCATTTACAAGGATTTTTTCTTGTGGACAGGCGTTTGATGATTTGGGGGCAACATCAAGGGCAAAACGGGTGTTTTGCCCCGGGTTCATAGGATGGTCAGTATTGATGACGAATCAGGCGCATATCAGAAATCAGCGCCTGATTGCGTATTTGTGGAATGGATTGGCCATCGTTCTTGGGTTTGAATACGGCGTACCTTTCACCTTTGGGTGAAATCACAACGATGGAGGCACTGTGGTCGACCTGATAGTCGGGGCCATCACCTACCATGGTGTACACCATGCCCAGAGACCGGGTAAGCGAATATAACTCGCTGTGCTCTCCGGTGACGGCGAGAAAATCCGGATGGAAAAAGGCCGCATATTGGGCCAGCCTGGTTGGCGTGTCCCGCGCCGGGTCGACAGAGAGAAAAATCACCTGCAGCGAATTTTCCTGATTCAGTTCAGGATAAGCCGCCGCCAGCTTTGACATGGTCGTTGGACAGATGTCAGGGCAAGAGGTGTAACCCAGAAAAATCAGGCTCCACTTGCCCATGAGCCTTTGATTGTCAAAGGTTTGCCCCAGCTGATCGGTCAGTTTAAAAGGAGGTAACGGCTTGGGCGCAGGAAACACATAACCCGTGTCCAGTGTGGGTGGTGTCTGGCTATCACTGGTGTCGCCCGAGTTTATCAGCAGTGTCAGACCGCCCATCCCCACCAGGAAGAAGACGGCCATCATCCAGGATTTTTTCATGCTTGCCCCTATATGTAGTGGTCAACCAGCAGCAGGATAAACAGCAGCATCAGGTGATAGATAGAAAAGCGGAACACGTCCATCGCCATGCCTGGGGTCTCATGATACTTAAGCTGCCATGCCTTGTAGATAAAGCCGATACTCAGCAAGGTTGAACCCAGCAAATACAAGGCCCCACTCATGCCAACCAATACGGGTAGCAGGCAGGCCAATGCAAGCAAGATAGTGTAAAGAAAGATACAGGTCTTGGTAAATGCCACGCCGTGGGTGACGGGCAGCATGGGAATGTCGACTTTGGCGTAGTCCGCTTTACGATGTATCGCCAGCGCCCAAAAGTGGGGTGGGGTCCAGGCGAAGATAATAATCACCAGCAGCAACCCATGGCCGTGGAAATCATTGGTCACCGCTGTCCAGCCCAGTAAGGGGGGCATGGCGCCGGCGAGTCCGCCAATCACAATGTTTTGTGGTGTCGCACGCTTGAGGTAAGCGGTGTAGACCACAGCATAGCCAAGCAGGCTCGCCAGTGTCAGCCAGGCAGTGAGTGGATTAACCAACCAGTAGAGGCAGGCAAAACCAAGCAGTGCCAGCAGGGCGGCAAAGGTAGCGGCATGGCTGACGGGCACCTTGCCCTTGGGGAGCGGACGATTATAGGTGCGTGCCATCAGACCATCGATACGACGGTCAATGAGATGGTTCATCGCGGCTGCGGCGCCCGCCATCATGGCGATCCCCAGCATGCCGGCAATCAATGGCTGCAGTGGTACGGCCCCCGGCAATGCCAGGCACATGCCCACAAGCACTGTCAGCAGCATCAAGGTAACCACCTTGGGTTTGGTCATTTCCAAATAGGCGCGCCATGGTAAACGGGACAGGCCTGACACAGGGGTAATGGAGAGAGATTTGGCCATAACAACTCCTTTTTTCAGGCTTTACGCCACAGTGCGTAATTAATAAAGACCAGTGTGACCAGCAAAAATGCGGCCCCCAGATTGTGGGCAACGGCAATGGCCAGAGGGAGGTGCAGCACGACGTTGGAAATACCCAGGCCAAGTTGCAGCACCAAAAAACCAGCCAGTACCCAACCGGCATTGCGCAGCACCTTGCTATGGGCCCGGTTTATGATGCGAAACGCCAACAGCCCCAGCAGAGCCGCGGTAATCATGGCACCAAAGCGATGCGCGATGTGTATGGTCATGCGGGCGTGATAGTCCAGCACACCAAATTCAAAGCTGGGGTGCGTACCCTGAAAGGGAGAAAAGGCATCGGCAATTTTCAGGTTGGTTGTCCAATCGCCCTCGCAAAACGGTAACTCTGTGCAGGCGAGGGCCGCGTAGTTGGATGAGGTCCAGCCACCCAGGAGGATCTGCGCAACCAATACCCCAACACAGGCCAGCGCCAGTCGCTGATACTGACGCATGCCCGGATCTCCACCAGGGATGCGGAAACCACTGGTGCGCAAATACAGCAAGGTCAGCAGCGACAGTAGGGTAAAGCCGCCAAGCAAATGCGACATGACTACCACGGGCATGAGCTTCATGGTGACAGTCCAGGCCCCCAACGCGCCCTGAAACAAAATCAGCAGCAGGATAAATATGGGCAGTTTGCGCGGTGCTTCCTTCAATCTGTAACAGGCTACCAGCACCAAGATCACCAGTAAGCCCAAGCTGCTGGCAATGTACCTGTGGATCATTTCCGGCCAGGCTTTGGCGGGATCAATCGTATGCTCAGGAAACAGCGACTCGGCTTTGGCCAGCTCGTGCGCCGCAGAGGGGACTTTAAAGTGACCATAGCAGCCGGGCCAGTCGGGGCAACCCAGGCCGGCATCCGACAGGCGGGTATAAGCCCCCAGTAAAATCACCATCAGGGTGCAGGCGAGGGTGAGTTTGAGCAGGTTTCTCAGTGTCATCAGCCAACCCTCGATAATTTAAGCAGTTTACGCAGGTCGGCCAACATGGCCTTGCCTTGGGAGATATTGGCTTCTTGCCCTCTGACCGAGGGATAGCGCATCACCAGAGTGCCCATGGGGTCGACCAGGATAAACTCCTGTGAGGCCAGCAAGGGGTCCAGTGCCTGTGGCATTGAGGCAGTGGGCAAGTCGGAGCCGTCGAGGGCTTTGATGTCGCTCGTGTCAGACACCAGCACCAGAGGGGTAACCCTGCTTCGCTCAGCGCCAAGCGCGGTGTGGCTTTGATGAATGACATAGAGCCTGTCTTTGCACATCTGATCGCAGGTTTGAGGCATCAGATAAAGAATTTGCCAGCGTTGTGGTGCCGGGTTGGTGGCGCCAAGGCTTTGGTAACTGGTTTCCTCGCTGAAGAGTTGCCCCTGATTGGTTACCCCTTCGTTGTACCAGTGTTGGCTGAGCACCAGCTTTGCCAGCGCCACTGGCAGTATGAATGCCAGCAACAGCATAAGCAGGGGGCGCGCACTGAATTTTTGGGAGTTCATGTCTCTCTCCTCTTACATTTATGAATGATTAGTCCCTTAACTCGTTCTGCTTCTTCCTTGTCTTCACAACATAAAAAATCACCAGTAGAGCCAATGCTGCCGCCAGGGAAAACCACTGTGCCGCGTAGCCCAGATGTTTTTCCGGTGGCATATTGACCGGCATCCAGCGCCTGATTAAGGGCGTGCCCGGCAGGCTGTCTGGTTGTAGCACCAGGTCTAGAATCCCAAGCTGCAGCTGAGCCGCAAGCGAGGGTATGTTGAGCGCCTGAATTCGCATTGGGTCGCCCGCTTCGGCTGCCAGGTCATCACTCAGTGGATTCAGTTTGCGCCGATAAATCCGGCCCTTGACGCTTAGCTGGCCATCAATTGGTTCAATTCGTGGCAGCGCTGCCCGATCCTTGCCCGCCGGCACAAACCCCAACTCCACCAACAACACACTTTGAAAACCATTCACCCGCAGCAAACGAAACGCCTTATATCCCACCTGACCATCCAGCACCTGATTGTCCAGCAGCACAGTTATCTCGGGGATAAACTCCCCGGTCACTTCCAGTCGGTAACCTTCGAGGTCGTCTGAACTGGCTTGCCTTGCCAGCAAACTGTCCATCGATAAGGGCGATGCCTGCTGGTGTTCTGCCAACGAAGCCAACAACTCTCGTTTTTCCTCTGCCCGTTCGAGTTGCCAAAATCCCAACTTGACGAGCACCGCAAACAGCACCAGAGTGAATAACATCAGCAACTTGCCGGCATACCCCGGCCTGGAATCCGGAGAATCCATGACCGCCTTTGTGTTTAAATCTGTGCTGGTATTGCTGCTGCTTTTTATCATCTTCAATCTCGGCCGCGCCCTTTACATCATGGTCAAGGGGGATGGCAGTGTCCCCATGAGCCGCTATTTGGGCCGCCGTGTCGCCCTGTCTGCCTTGGTCATACTCTTGCTGCTGGTGGCTTTGGCACTGGGGTGGATAACACCTCACCCCAGGCCTTACTGAACTTACAGCACGTAAACAAATACAAACAGGCAGAGCCAAACCACATCCACAAAGTGCCAGTACCAGCTGCCAGCTTGAAACGCGAACTGGTTATCGTGGCTGAAATGGCCCTTAAGTACCCTGAAAAACAACACCAGCAGGAAGATGGTGCCGAGGGTAACGTGCAGGCCGTGGAAGCCAGTGAGTAAAAAGAAGGTGTTGCCATATACACCGGACGCCAGGGTGAGCCCCATCTCGGTGTAGGCATGGATATACTCTTCAACCTGCAGCGACAGGAAGCCCAATCCCAATAAGATGGTGAGCCCGAGCCAGAGTGTCAGCGCCGTGCGTTTACCCTTCTCCAGCCCCATATGGGCAAAGTGCAGGGTAAAGGAGGAGGTGAGCAGCAGGATGGTGTTGATAAGCGGCAGACCCGTCCAGCCCATGGCCTGGGTTTTGGTGCCGTCGGGTGTGGTTTCCAGTGGCCACACTGCTTCAAAGGCCGGCCACAGTACTTCGTGGGTCATGGCGTTGTTGGAAGCACCACCAAGCCAGGGCACAGCTATGGTGCGGGCGTAAAGAAGTGCCCCGAAGAATGCGGCAAAGAACATAACCTCAGAGAAGATGAACCAGCTCATCCCCTGACGGAAAGATCTGTCCATCTGGCTTGAGTAAAGCCCCGACATGGACTCATCAACCACGTTTCTGAACCAGCCAACCAGCATGAACAGGATCACTGCGACACCGGCGAGCAGAATATATCCCCCCCAACTGCCGCCCGATTTGAGTTGATGGACAAAATTACCTGCGCCATAGGCAATCAAAAACAGACCAATTGCGCCGATAATGGGCCAGCCACTTTGGCTGGGAACATAATAGTTTTGATGTTTGCTTGTCATTTCATGGCTCCCGCCTGCAGGGCACCGGCCAGATCCTTGTCTGTGATGTCATACAGGGTGTAAGAGAGGGTCAGGGTATGGATAGACTCAGGCAAATCCGGATCCACAAAGAAAATCAGTGGCAAATTGGCACTGCCTTTTCCTGCCAACACCTGTTGGTTAAAGCAAAAACACTCAGTCTTGTTGAAATAAGCGGCGCCCTGTCCGGGGGATACCGAAGGAATAGCCTGGCCAACCAGGGCATTTGCCGATAGGTTGCGTGCCAGAAAATCGGTTCGTACCAGTTGCCCCGGATGTACTTCCATACGCTTAACCGCCGGACCAAATTCCCAAGGCATCCCCGGTTGAACCTGCGCCATAAACTCCACGGTCACAGTTCTGGCTTCGTCTACCTGTACCTGACTGTATTGCGCGGCTTCGGAACTGGTTTTGCCGTTAATCCCCAGTTGTTCGCACAGCACGTCGTAAAGGGGGACAAGGGCAAAACCAAAACCGAACATACCAACACAGCCAAGGCAGAGTCCGATAATGAGCTTTCGGTGAGAAACCCCGGGCGCCGTCATCTTATTTCACCTCAGGAGGAGTGCTGAACGAGTGGTAGGGGGCAGGGCTTGGCAGCGTCCACTCCAAACCCTCAGAGCCTTCCCATGGCTTGGCCGTTGCAGGTTCGCCGCCGCGAATACACTTGATAACCACAGCCAGGAAAATGAGCTGCGACAGACCAAAGGCAAAGCCGCCTATTGAGACTATCTGGTTTACATCGGCGAATTGAATCGCATAGTCAGGAATTCGCCTTGGCATACCCGCCAAGCCAAGAAAGTGCATTGGGAAAAACAGCACGTTCACCGAAATCACCGAACACCAGAAGTGCAGTTTGCCGAGCTTCTCGTCATACATGTGCCCGGTCCACTTGGGTAACCAGTAATAGGCCGCCGCCATAATCGAGAAAATGGCACCGGATACCAGCACATAGTGGAAATGTGCCACCACAAAGTAGGTATCGTGGTATTGGAAATCCACCGGCGTGATGGCGAGCATCAATCCCGAGAAACCACCAATGGTAAAGAGGATGATAAAGGCAATGGCAAACAGCATAGGCGTTTCAAAGGTCATTGAACCACGCCACATGGTCGCGACCCAGTTAAACACCTTCACCCCCGTGGGCACTGCAATCAACATGGTGCAGTACATAAAGAAGAGCTCGGCAAACACAGGCATCCCAGTGGTAAACATATGGTGTGCCCACACCAGAAACGACAGGATGGCGATGCTGGCCGTGGCGTAAACCATGGAGGCATAGCCGAAGAGTTTTTTACGGCTGAATGCCGGTACTATCGCCGAGATGATCCCAAATGAAGGCAGGATCATGATGTACACCTCAGGGTGACCGAAGAACCAGAAAATATGCTGGAACATCACAGGGTCACCGCCGCCAGCGGCATCAAAGAAACTGGTGCCGAAGTACTTGTCGGTGAGCACCATGGTAACAACCCCGGCCAGCACCGGCATCACCGCAATCAGCAGGAATGCGGTGATAAGCCAGGTCCAGACAAACAGCGGCAGTTTCATCCAGGTCATACCGGGAGCGCGCAGGTTGACTATAGTGACTATCACGTTGATGGCACCCATGATGGAGCTAATCCCCATGATGTGAACCGAAAACACAAACAGTGCTGTACTGTCGGGGCTGTAGGTGGTGGACAGAGGAGCGTAAAAAGTCCAGCCGAAGTTGGGTGCTCCGCCTTCCATAAACAGCGAGCTGAGCAAGATGAGGAAGGCAAAGGGCAGGATCCAGAAACTCCAGTTGTTCATTCTGGGCAATGCCATATCTGGCGCCCCAATCATCATGGGGATCAGCCAGTTCGCCAACCCGGTAAAGGCTGGCATGACGGCACCAAACACCATGATAAGGCCGTGTACCGTGGTCATCTGGTTAAAGAAGTTGGGCTCAACCAGTTGTAAGCCGGGCTGGAACAACTCGGCACGGATCACCATAGCCATGGCGCCACCGGTCAGGAACATAATAAAACTGAACCAGAGGTAGAGCGTGCCTATATCCTTGTGATTGGTTGTTAATATCCAGCGCATTATGCCCTTGGCCGGGCCATGATGGTGTTCGTCATGGACGCCCTGATGGGTATCGTGGGTCGTGGTTGTCATTATCGTTCCCCTACTTTCCATGATTGTTTACGTCGGTGGCCTGAACGCTATCGCCGGTGTTGTTATCCCAGGCGTTACGTTCATAGGTCACCACCGCAGCAATGTCCCTGGCAGACAACATTGAGCCAAAGGCCTGCATAGCCGTTCCGGCTTTGCCGTGAATAACTATGTCGAGGTGATTGGCGATGGGGCCTGTAGCGATAGGGCTTCCCTTGATGGCGGGAAACGCACCGGGCAAACCGGCACCATTGGCTTGGTGACAGGCCGCGCAAGAGGCCATGTACACTTGCTCACCACGGGCCATCAAAGCATCCATCGACATGGGCTCATCGGCTGAAGGCTCGTCGGCAGTGGATTCGGCAGCAGGGGGAGCTTCGGTCGATGTCTCGGCTGCGCTGGCGGGGGGCGCCTGATCAGTTTCTTGCATCCCGGTTTGCGCGGTGGGAGTGCTGTCACTGCCATGGCCGTTGACATCAGATGCCTGCACCGTATCACCGGTATTGTTGCCCCATGCATTACGCTCATAGGTCACAACAGCGGCAATCTCTGTGGCAGATAACTGCTTGTTAAACGCCTGCATGGCTGTACCGGATTTACCGTTGATCACTATGTCGAGATGCTTGTCTACCGGACCCATGGCAATAGCACTGCCCTTGAGAGCGG
This sequence comes from Shewanella amazonensis SB2B, assembly GCF_000015245.1. Lineage (NCBI taxonomy): Bacteria > Pseudomonadati > Pseudomonadota > Gammaproteobacteria > Alteromonadales > Shewanellaceae > Shewanella > Shewanella amazonensis. The sequence continues at coordinate 4,116,021 of NC_008700.1, read as the reverse complement.
GGAATACGCCGGGCAGGCCCATACCATTGGGTTGGTGACAGGCGGCGCAGCTGGCCATGTACACCTTTTCACCCTGCACCATCAGTTCTTCCATGGAAAGGGTTTGGTTCAATGCCGCAGCGGCTTCGGCAGCGGCGTTGCTTGCCAGTTGCTTCTGGTTTTCAACCCATGTGTCAAACTCTGCTTCGGGCAAAACCTCAACCACGATTGGCATAAAGCCGTGGTCTTTGCCGCACAGCTCGGCACACTGGCCGTGATAAATCCCAGGTTTATCTATTCGGGTCCATGCTTCGTTGATAAAGCCCGGATTGGCATCCTTTTTAACGGCAAACGCGGGCACCCACCAGGAGTGAATGACGTCGTCGGAGGTCATCAAAAAGCGCACCTTGCGGTTGGTGGGCAGCACCAGATGCTTATCCACTTCCAACAAGTAGTGATCGCCTTTTGCTTCTGCACCTTCGATTTGGCTTCTGGGTGTAGCCAGGATGCTGTAGAAACCGAAGTCGTGGTCAAAGTAATCGTAGTGCCACTTCCATTGGGAGCCGGTGATCTTGATGGTCAAGTCGGCATTGGACGGATCTTCCATGGCGATAAGGGTCTTGGTTGCCGGAATAGCCATGGCAATCAGGATGAGAAAGGGCACCAGAGTCCAGGCGATTTCCACCTTGGTGCTTTCGTGAAATTGGGCGGCAACCGCCCCTTTTGATTTGCGGTGGTTTATCATGGCGTAAATCATGGCGCCAAAAACCACTACACCTATGGCACAGCAGATGTACAGGATAGTCATGTGCAGGCCATAGACCTTGCCACTTATCTCAGTAACACCTTGTGTCATGTTGAGCGGCATGTCAGCCGCAAAGATGGGCGGGGCCAATAAAGCCGCCGCGAAACAATACAACCATTGCTTCACAAGACATCTCCTCTGTCAATTGCATCAAGCAACTACAAAGAAGAGCCACACAGTAAGTCTCTGCTCTATGCAAACTCTTCGGTTCCCACAAAAAGCAACGATGACTTCAAAGTGCGTTGGCGGTTGGTATCTTATTTAATGAATTACAGCCTTGTTCACCACACTTGCACCTACAGCTGAATATATCGGTCAAATACACAATATCCATGGCGCAAGCCTCAGATACTGCGACGACATAATCGCCCGGATATAACAAACAAATCGTTGTTAACCTGAACTACATTACTTGCAGTTTAAATATTGATCAAGATCACTTTATTTTCTAATTATCTGAAAAAATTATCGAAAAAAAGCCCCGATAAAGGGGCTTAAAGGGATGAAGAGGTGATCAGTGCAGCGGTGATGCACCGCGAAGGGTATGGCTTAACTCGGGTCTGACAGCAAAAGCGCTGGCATGTGAGTGAGCATTTACATTTTCAAAAATAACACCCAGTGCCACGGCATTTTTGGCTACCAGTGCCAATCTGCGTTTATCTCTGGGATCCAGTTCGTTGGTCCAACACAGCACGGCACTTGAGGTACCGTTGGTTAGCGCTTTCTCCATCGCCCAAAGGGTTTCCACTTCGTCTTTGGCATGCACCAGCAGCACACGGTCCATGCGCACACCCGCCTGGGCCAGCGTAGATTTAAGCCCGATATTGGGTGGGCTGATAAGCACTATCCAGCGCCCCTCAAGACTCAGGCGTGCAAGCTCTGGGGCGAGCTGTTGCATCTCTTGGCGACCTTGGGATTGAGTGCTTTGGGTAATCACCTGCGATGTGGGGCAAACGTCTTTGGCTGCGGAATCTGTCCATAAACCTGGATGACGGGGTGCGTTACCAATCAGCTTGTTCATAGCCAGTCTCCATTACGGATAACGCCCACAGCCAAGCCCTCGATGGTGAGACTCTGGTTGGCAAGATCCACTCTGATAGGAGCGAATGCCTCGTTCTCTGCGTGTAGGTACACCACATTGCCTTGCTTCTCGAAGCGTTTTACCGTGACATCGTCTTCCACCCTGGCAACCACCACCTGGCCATTACGGGCCTGGTTCATCTTGTGCACCGCCAGCAGGTCGCCGTCGAGAATACCTATGTCTTTCATACTGTCGCCGCGAACCCGCAGCAGAAAATCGGCATGGGGGCGGAACATGGCAGGATCGACCTGATAATACTGCTCAACATGCTCTTGGGCGAGAATGGGTTCACCGGCAGCCACCTGACCTATCAAGGGCAAACCCGGGTCTGGCTGATCTTCCAACTCATCACCCGCCAGCCTGATACCTCGCGAGGTGCCGGGCATAATCTCAATGCAGCCCTTTTTGGCGAGCGCTTTAAGATGCTCCTCGGCGGCATTAGCACTTTTAAAGCCGAGTCTGGATGCAATTTCTGCCCGCGTTGGGGGCATGCCGGTTTCGGCGATGTTGCGTTTGATTAGGTCCAGGATCTCGGCCTGGCGAGGCGTGAGCGGTCTCATGGTCATTCCTGTTTTTCTATACAGTTACTGTCAGTATATACAGTATTTTAATCAGCGCAAGTATTAACCATTTTTCAGATTATTGGCTAATGGCTGCGGCTGTCTGATATTCTATTGCGCTATTGATTGAAGCCAGGTTCCCAATATCAGAATGTCAGCACACGAGTCTTTTTGGTTTAAGTCCTTGCGGTGGATCCAAAAGCAGTTGGTACACACCATAGTGGTACCTCAGGATCCCTTCGCCGATTTGAATCTCGATCCCTCCCGCCCCTTGGTTTACGTCATGAAAACCGAGTCTGTGAGCGATATCGCTGCGCTCCATGAGATAACTGGCAAGCTTGGATTACCCAGCCCCTATCAGATGCTGGAAATTGATGGGATCAAGACCCCTAGGGTCGTGTGTCTGGAAGGCCGAAAGCCGCTGTTTGGAAAGCGTGACAGTAATGAGCCTTTTTTGCAGACCTTCCAGCAATTACTGGCCCTGCACCGTCAGCAGCAAGAACTCGATATACAGCTGGTGCCTGTGAGTCTTTACTGGGGACGTACCCCGGGTAAAGAGGATGACACCATGCGTGCGGCAGTACTCGAACGGGAAGATCCGACCTGGCTGCGTAAGTGTTTGATGATTTTGTTCCTGGGTCGTCATAACTTTGTGCAGTTTTCCCGTGCTGTGTCACTTCGTCATATGGCCGATGAACATGGCACCGATAAGCGCATTGCCCACAAGCTTGCCCGGGTCGCGAGAGTCCATTTCCGCCGTCAGCGTAAGGTGATGACCGGACCTGTGTTGCCCAATCGTCAAGCCATGTTCCATGCCCTGCTGAAATCTGACAACCTGAAAAAAGCCATTGCTGAAGAGGCCTCCAGTAAGAAAATCTCAGAAGAAAAGGCCCGTGAAACTGCCATTCAATATTTGGATGAGATTGCTGCCGACTACTCCGACAGCCTGGTACGTATCGCCGAGCGCTTCCTCACCTGGCTGTGGAACAAGCTCTATAAGGGCATCAGTATCAAGGGTGCCGAGCAAATTCGCCAGTTGCACCACGACGGTCATGAGATTGTGTATGTGCCTTGCCACCGCTCGCACATGGATTATTTGTTGCTGTCTTACATCCTTTATTACGAAGGCATGGTGCCGCCCCACATTGCGGCCGGGATTAACCTGAATTTCTGGCCAGCAGGCCCCATGTTCCGCCGTGGCGGCGCCTTCTTTATCCGCCGCAGCTTCAACGGCAACAAGCTCTACACCGCAGTATTCCGTGAATATCTGGATCAGCTGTTCGCAAAGGGGTATTCGGTGGAGTACTTCACCGAAGGTGGCCGCTCCCGTACCGGTCGTCTGCTGGCGCCTAAAACCGGCATGCTGGCCATGACCTTGTCTTCGGTTATCCGTGGCATTGAGCGACCAGTGACTCTGGTGCCTGTGTATTTGGGTTACGACCATGTGATGGAAGTGGCTACTTATCACAAAGAGCTGTCGGGCAAGAAAAAAGAAAAGGAATCCGTGTGGCAGGTATTTGGTGCCATACGCAAACTGGGTAATTTTGGCCGTGGCTATGTGAATTTTGGCCAGCCCATCACCCTGCAGAACTTTTTGACCGAAAAAGTTCCCAATTGGCGCGAGGAAGTGGGTGAAGATCCCGAACAAAAACCTTCCTGGCTGACCCCGGTGGTGAATGCACTGGCCAATCGGGTGATGACCCGTATCAATGATGCCGCAGCCGCCAGTTCTGTTACGCTCTCCAGCATGGTATTGCTGGCCTCGGAGCAAAATGCGCTGGAGCGCAACCAGCTGGAGCGCCAGATTGATTTGTATCTGAGCCTGCTGAAATCCGTCCCTTATACCTCGTACGCATCAGTGACAGAGGGTTGTGGCAAGGAGCTGGTCGATCGCGGCATTGAGCTGAACAAGCTGACCGAAACCAAGGATGATTTGGGTACCATCATCTCCATTGATGATAGCCTTGCCATCTCCATGACCTATTATCGCAACAACATCATCCACTTGTTTGTGATCCCCTCATTGATTGCCACAGTAATGGTGCGCCATGAAGAAGTCTCCAGAGAAGAACTGCAGGAGCTGGTTGCCGAGTTCTATCCGCTGCTCAAGGCAGAGCTCTTTATGGGTGTTACCGATTTGCCAGCCTATGTGGATGCGCTGGTGGAGTGCTTTAAGTCAGAGGGCCTGATTACCGGCGATAACCGACTGAAACTGGTCGACGACCGTATCAATCAGCTGTTGTTGCTGGCCGGTGTGGTAGGTGAAACTCTCAAACGCTACGCCATTATTTTCAACCTCTTGGGTGAGCAACCCAGAATGGAGCGCGCCGACCTCGAGCATCACAGCCATCGTCTGGCCAGTCGCCTCGGTGCCATTCATGGGGTCATGGCACCTGAGTTTTACGACAAAAAGCTCTATGCATTGCTGTCGAGTAAGCTGAAAGATCTGGGTTATCTGTCTGATAAGGCAGATGGCGACAAGGTGCGTAAAATCCGTGATCATGCCAACGGGCTCCTCAGAAGCTCAGTGCGTCAGACCATTATTGAGACGCTGAATCAGGAGCAGGACGACTGATGGCTAACCACATGAATGCCGCCAGGCATCCGGTCAAAACTCCATCGCTGCTGGGTGGCGCCATGATTATCGCCGGTACTACGGTGGGAGCAGGAATGTTTTCCCTGCCTGTGGTGGGCGCCGGCATGTGGTTTGGCTATTCGCTGCTGCTGATGGTGGCGATTTGGCTGTGCATGTTGTTGTCGGGATTACTGCTGCTGGAAACTAACCTGAGGTTCGAGCCGGGTGCCAGCTTTGATACCCTTACCCGCGACAGCTTGGGACGCTTTGGCCGTATCGTCAACGGGCTCTCCATTGCCTTCGTGCTCTATATCCTGACATACGCCTATATCAGTGGTGGTGGCTCCATCGTGAATCACAGCCTGTCGGGAATGGGCATCAGCCTGCCACAAAGTGTGGCTGGGTTGGTGTTTGCTGCGGTATTGGCGGCCATCGTTATGATAAGTACCAAAGCGGTGGACAGAATCACCACCATTATGCTGGGTGGCATGATAATGACCTTCTTCCTGGCGGTCGGAAACCTACTGATTGAGGTGCAGCCGAGCAATTTATTCTCGCCCGATGGCGAAGCCCGCTTTGCCCCGTTTTTGTGGGCAGCAATTCCCTTCGGGCTGGCGAGTTTTGGCTACCACGGCAACGTGCCTTCTCTGGTGAAATACTACGGTAAAAATCCGTCCGTCATCATTAAGGCGATTTGTATCGGCACCTTTATCGCACTGGTGATTTATGTGTGCTGGCTGCTGGCTGCCATGGGCAATCTGCCGCGCAGTCAGTTCAGTGATATCATAGCTCAGGGTGGCAACATGGGCGTGTTGGTGTCGGCCCTGTCGGAGGTCATGGCCAACGACTGGCTCGGCAAAATGCTGACCCTGTTTGCCAACCTTGCTGTAGCCTCTTCATTCCTTGGCGTGACCCTGGGATTGTTTGACTATCTGGCAGACCTCTTTGGTTTTGCCGATGACGCTAAAGGGCGTTTTAAGACCGCTGCCGTCACTTTCTTGCCGCCGACCTTGTTGGGGCTGCTGTTTCCCGACGGCTTTTTGGTCGCCATCGGCTTTGCTGCGCTGGCGGCTACCGTTTGGACCCTGCTTGTACCCGGAGTCATGGCGTTGAAGCTCAGAAAGCAGCAACCGGACTACCCCGGTTTCAGGGTGCCAGGTGGCGCTGGTGTTATCTATCTGGTGATAAGTTTCGGTATTCTGACGGCAGCTTGCCATCTGCTCGCAATGGCTGAGCTGTTACCTGTATACCGTTAAAGGATACTGCCATGCCTTTGCTTGACAAAGGCATGGATTTCAGTAATTTATAACGCGTAAAAGGCGGGTGTAGTTCAATGGTAGAACGGCAGCTTCCCAAGCTGCATACGAGGGTTCGATTCCCTTCACCCGCTCCAGTCCAATTGCTCCACTTCTCCCGTTTCACTTGACTAGGCACAGCCCTGCTTTTTCATCTCCGCCTTCATCACATCTGCGACCAAATGTAATACCGCTATCCAGGCGTCTTTCACTTCTTTGGTAAACTTGTCACCCAAGCCTTCGGCCAGGGTATACAGCAGTGCGTTGCCCACGGGAGAAAAATGATGGGTTTTCACTCCGTATTGCACATGCCGCCGGGCCAGGTCCTGCAAGACAGGGACTAACTTATCCGGGTTATTCAGTCCCTTTACTGCGGCATCCAACATCGCCATCAGCTTGCGTCCCTGAATCTTGAGATCGGATTTAAATAATGACCGCAGTGATGGGTCTATTTCGAACAGGTTGCGATAGAAAAGTGCCGCTGCGTCATCGGCAATGGGGCGAACCAGGCCGAAAGACTGGTTGATGAGTGATATTTGGTCGTTGGTCAGTGACATAGAGATTCCATCCCTGAAATTGTTTCCCTAAGCATAGACAAAGTTAGTTAAGACTACTTAACTTGAATTCCATACACTTACCTGAAGGAGTCAGGGGCATGCGTGTAATCGAATATGCACCGGGTCAGCCTTGCTGGAGTGAGCTGGCCACCCATGACTGGCAGGGTGCCAAGGACTTTTATCATAAGTTGTTTGGTTGGGAGATGGCTGATATGGCCATGCCCGGCAGTGCTTTCTCGATGTTTACTCTCGATGGGGACGACCTCGGAGCCATCTATCAGGTGCCTTCTGCATTGGCTGGCAGCGTAAAGACCCAATGGGGAATTTACTTCGCGACAGAAGATGTGAATGCGGCCATTGAACGGGTTAAAGCGGCGGGGGGAGAGCTTATTATGGGGCCCCATGAGGTGGGTCATGCCGGTTGGATGGCGCAGTTGGCTGACCCCGAAGGAGCCCGCTTTGCCGTGTGGCAGAGCAAAAGGCACATTGGAGCCAAGCGCCGCGGCGAACCCGGAGCCCTGTGTTGGGTAGAACTTGCCTGTCGGAGCCCCTCACGGGCTCAGGGATTTTACAGTCAGGTTTTTGGCTGGGACTGCCGGGAATCCGCAAACGAAGACATGCCTTACCGGGAATGGTTGGTTGCTGACGAGGCCCTTGGCGGCATGTTGGAGATGACGGCAGAGTGGGGCGAAATGCCCGCACACTGGATGTTGTATTTCCAGGTGGTGGACTGCGATGTTTTTGCCAGGAGGGCGCAAGAATTGGGGGGCACTCTGTGTGTACCCCCTACCAATATTCCCGGGGTGGGGCGCTTCGCTGTGCTCAACGACCCGGATGGCGGTGTGTTTTCTGTCATTGCCATCCACGGTGGCTGAAATACGCCGCCAAAGGTGTGCTAGCCGGGCACATCAACCAGAAAGCTAGCCGGGCAGCTGTCTCTGAGCTCCGGCGCCTGGCGGGCCAGCAAGTGTTTGAGTTCCAAAGAAGCATCGAGGGTTGCCGGCAGGCTCAGACGGATTTCCGTTAACAAGCCGCGACTGCAATGAAAGCTAATCCGCTTTGCACTCTGCTTACCAAATTCGTCGGTAAACGCCTGACGAAGGGTTGCCGTTGACTGCATTTTGCCGCTGCTGTCTGCCAGCAATTTTGCCATGCGACTTTCATTAACTAAGCCGGTAAGCCTGGAAGCTTCGATAAAGTACTGATCGGCATGCATCTGCTGGCAACTGCCGTGTTTCCACCACTGATGTTTTTCAAGGCAGGAGCCAAAATCGGCCGATGGCATCACCAGAGCCAACTTATCCCTTGCAGCATCGCTGAGTGCAATGTCGGGATACTTACAAAATCCCTTGGCCTTGTGCTTTACCTCACCACAAAAGCCATAGTCGGTGCCACAGGCGCTCTTGTTGGGCCACAGGCCATGGAGTGTCAATGACAACCAGCGAGTCGATGTGGCTGTGTCGTCCAGAGCCTTGCACTCGGGCTTTCCTTTGCCAAAGAGTTCACAGAAGGCGCCTTGCCAGCTCAGTGCCAGCACATGGCTGTCCTGCTCACCGCTAATGTCACATCGGGCTGGTGCCTCTTTGGCCGGGTGGCTCTCAAGATTTCCGCACTTTGCCGCGACCCAACGTTCGGGGGACTCCAGCGCCGCCGTGGTGACTCGCACCCAGTCTGGCCGTTTTGGGTTACCCAGCAGTTCCAATACCGGATATGCCTGCCCGGGGACAGTCATCACCTCATTGGGATTGGTCAGTTTATTTTTGGATTGGTACAGGGGGCAGCTTTGTTTGGCAACAAAGGTATCGGCAGCAACTGGCAGGGATAAAACACCGATGAGCAGTGGTAACAGGCGCAGAAAAAACGTCACTTGAGGCATTACCCGAAAGAAAAATTAGCCCAGTGTATCAGGCTTCCCCATAAGAGGAAGCCTTACATATCAATAAGTAGACTAATACATTACTGTTCGTCACCCTTGGCGGCGAAGCGTTTGCGGTATACCAGCAAATAGAGCGCCGGTAGCACAAACAGCGACAGCAATGGTGCCGTCACCATGCCGCCAACCATAGGTGCAGCAATCTTCTGCATCACCTCATTGCCTGACCCCGCGCCCCACATGATGGGCAGGAGACCAAAAAAGATGGTCGCTACCGTCATGGCTTTGGGACGAATACGCATGACTGCACCTTCAACCAATGCGGCCTTGAGATCGCTTTCGTTGTGGTAGTGGCCCAGCGCATCGCGGTCTTTGATGGCGTTGTTCAGATACACCAGCATCACCACACCAAACTCGGCGGCAACCCCCGCGAGGGCAATCATACCCACGGCCACTGCGACCGACAGGTTGTAGTCCAGCAAATATAGCAACCAGGTGCTGCCAACCAGCGCAAAAGGCAGACTGAGCATGATCATGCTCGCTTGCTTGCCCGAGCCAAAGGTCAGCATCAGCAGGATAAAGATGATGCCGATGGCGAGGGGGACCACCTGCTTTAACTTGGCATCGACTCGCTGCATATATTCATACTGGCCGGCAAAGCTGTAGCTGTATCTGGGGGGCAGGTTCAGCTCAGCTTCCAGTGCCGATTTGGCTGTCTGTATGTATTCACCGATTGATGTGCCCTGAATGTCCACAAACACCCAGGAGATCAGCCGACCGTTTTCGCTCTTGAGCATCGGAGGGCCATCGCTGATTTGGATGTCAGCGAGATTGCCCAAAGGCAGATAGTGCCCTGATTTGGTGATAACCGGCAATGCCCGCAGTTTTTCCAGGCTGTCGCGCAGTTCCCGTGGGTAACGCAGGTTGATGGGATAGCGTTCGGCGCCCTGCACTGACTCACCTACATTCATGCCACCAATGGCGTAGCGCACCACGTCCTGGATGTCGTTGAGGGTCATGCCGTAGCGGGAGGCTACATCCAGCTTGGGTGCGATGTCGATATAGCGTCCTCCACCGGCCCGTTCTGCGTAAGCGGAACGGGTGTTGGGCAATGCGGCCAGAATGGCCTCGACGTTGGCACCAATTTGCTGCAACTCGTCCACATTGGCCCCGGTTATCTTGATGCCCACCGGCGTTTTTATGCCGGTAGAGAGCATGTCGATGCGGGTTTTGATGGGTTGCACCCAGGCATTGGTGAGCCCTGGTACCTTCACGGTACGCTGCAGTTCATCCACGATATCGTTCAGATTGATGCCTTCACGCCATTCCTGCCGAGGCTTGAGCATGATGGTGGTTTCCAGCATGGTCAGTGGCGCCGGATCCGTGGCGGTTTCGGCGCGGCCAATTTTGCCGAACACTCTGGCCACTTCAGGCACGGTTTTTATCAGCCTGTCAGTTTGCTGCAGTATTTCGGCGGCCTTGCCCGCGCTTATCCCCGGCAGGGCCGTGGGCATGTACAACAAATCCCCTTCTTCCAGTTCGGGCATAAATTCACTGCCCATTCGGCTTGCCGGATACACCACACTGGCCAGTGCCAGGAGCGCAACCAACAAGGTCAACTTGGGGAAGGCCAATACTTTGTTCAGCGCGGGTTTATACAGAGCAATCAAAAAGCGACTGATGGGGTTGGCTTCCTCCGACGGGATTTTACCGCGGATAAAATAGCCCATGAGCACCGGCACCAAAGTAATGGCCAGCACTGAGGCTGCGGCCATGGCAAAGGTTTTGGTGTAGGCGAGGGGGGCAAACAGACGGCCTTCCTGAGCTTCCAGCGCAAACACAGGAATAAAGCTCAGGGTAATAATCAGCAGCGAGAAAAACAGCGCGGGCCCCACTTCCAGCGATGCCTGGGTCACGACTTCCCAGTGCTCGCGGGTGCTTGGCTCGCGTTCATGTTGCCGTTTGAAGTGCTCCAGGTGCTTGTGCAGGTTTTCAATCATCACAATGGCGCCGTCCACCACGGCACCAATGGCGATAGCAATACCACCAAGACTCATGATGTTGGCATTGATGCCCATGTGATTCATCACAATAAAAGCGATAAGAATCGACAATGGCAGGGTAAACACGGCCACCAGGGTCGAGCGGGCGTGCAGCAAAAACAGCAGGCACACCAAGCCCACTACCAGCATCTCTTCGACCACCTTGGTGAGCAGGTTGTCCACCGAGTTTTGGATGAGCTGCGAACGATCGTAGGTAGGCACAATCTCGACGCCATCAGGTAAACCTGCCTTGAGTTCGTCCAGCTTGGCTTTGACCGCATCTATGGTGGCCAGGGCATTTTCACCGTAACGCATCACGATAATACCCCCCACCACCTCGCCTTCGCCGTCGAGTTCGGCGATGCCACGGCGGGATGCCGGGCCCTTGCGAATGGTGGCCACATCTTTAAGCAACAGCGGCGTGCCGGCACCTGTGGTGATCCCAAGGGGGATTTCCCTGAAGTCATCCAGCGTTTGGCGGTAGCCTTTGGCTCGCACCATGTACTCGGCTTCGGCCATTTCCACCACACTGCCACCGGCCTCGCTGTTGGCGCGGGTGATGGCGGCCTTGATGGTGGCGATGTCGAGCTTATAGATAGCCAGCTTGTCGGGCTCCAGCACGATTTGGTAAGTCTGCTCCATGCCGCCGACGGTTGCCACTTCAGACACACCTTCAACACTTTGCAGTTCCAGCTTCAGGTACCAGTCCTGCAAGCTCTTGAGTTGTGACAGGTCCAGGTTGCCACTTCGGTCGACAAGGGCGTATTCATATACCCAGCCTACACCGGAAGCGTCGGGGCCGAGGGACGGCTCAACCCCGGCTGGCAGCCGGGTGCGTACCTGGCTTAAGTATTCCAGCACCCGCGAGCGGGCCCAGTAAATATCGGTGCCGTCTTCAAAAATCACATAAACGTAGGAGTCTCCAAACATGGAGAAGCCCCGTACGGTCTTGGCCCCCGGCACAGCCAGCATGGCAGTGGACAGGGGATAGGTAACCTGCTCTTCCACCAGCTGTGGCGCTTGCCCGGGGAAGCTGGTTTTGATGATCACCTGCACGTCAGATAAGTCCGGCAGTGCATCCAGCGGTGTGCGTTTAAGTTCTGTAATGCCCCAAAGGGTCACCATCAGCGCCACCACCAGCACCATAAATCGCTGGCGGATAGAAGACTTGATAATGTAATCCAACATAAGGCCTCCTTAGTGCTGATGGCCGCTGCCAAGGCGCATCAGGCTGCCCTTGAGACTGGCTTCGGAGTCCAGCAAAAACTGCCCGGATGTCACGACTTCTTCACCGTCACTCAGACCAGACAGCACCTCAACCTTGCCCTGGGAATACATGCCGACAGTGACCTGGCGGGCGGCAAAGCTGTTATCTGCGGTGCGAACTATCACCCTGTTTTCCTTACCCGTTTGAATCAACGCTTCCTGGGGAATGGTCAGAACGTCTCGCTCGGGCCCGCCATAAAGTTTGACCTTGGCGAGCGTATTGGGGCGCAGCTGTTGGTTTGGGTTGTCCAGCACTACCCGTACCCGCAGGCTGCGGGTGACAGGGTCCAGCTCGGGATAAATATAATCTATGGTGCCTTTGATGCCGCTGAGCCCCATGGCAGGTACCGCCACTTCGGCGGGCTGACCTACTTTGAGCCAGCTCTGCTCATTTTCGAATACGTCGGCTATGACCCATACCTTGCTGATGTCTGTCAGGGCGAGCACTTCGCTCATGGGTTGAATGTACATGCCTTCACGGGTATTCAGGGTGGTGATCACCCCATCCTGGCGGGCGTAGAAGGGCACCCGATATTGGGTCGTTTGGGTTTTGGCAAGCTCTTTGATTTGCGCCTCATTCATGCCGAGCAGTTCAAGTCGCAGACTGGCTTTTCGCAGCAACTCTTTGTAACGACCTGAATCACCGGATTTTTTAACGGTATCCAGTGCAAGCAGATAGTCATCCTGAGCGTTAACCAGATCCGGCGAATAGATTTCGTACAGCAATTGCCCTTTACTGACTTTGTCACCAACGGCATTGACCTTGAGGGTTTCAATCCAACCGTTCAGGCGGGCGTGCACATGGTGGATTTGGCGCTCGTCGTATTCGATTTGGCCAACGGTATCGACAAATTTCCACAGGGTTTGGCGTTCGGCTTTGGCAACCCTGAGCGCCAGTGCCTGCTGCATGCCACCGGATACGTCGACCAGAACCTCCTGGCCCCCGCCGAGTTCTACCTTCTCGAGGTCCATACCGCAGATGGGGCAGGTGCCGGGCTCATCGCTGATGATATGGGCGTGCATGGGGCACACATATTTGACCTTGCCACCGTCGATTGGACTGGCTGCAGGGGTGGCGAAAATATCGTTTTGTGCGGCCAGATGGGCGCTGTGATCTTCCGTCGACTTATGCTCTGGCTGAGGGTCAGCCTCTTCTTCCTCTTCTTTTTCAACGAGGAACATGTTGCACTTGGGACAACGGCCGGGTTCATGACTTTCCACTTCGGGATGCATGGGGCAAATATAGGTCTTGTGCGCCTCAGCCAAGGGCTCGCTGGACTGGCCAGAGATGCCTGCACCGGGTACCAGAAACATCTTGCACTTGGGACAGCGCCCCGGCTCGTGGCTTTCTACCTCGGGATGCATGGGGCAGTGATAAACGGCGGCTGCTGCGGCCTCCGATGCGGGAGACTGCTGTGGGCTTTCAGCCAATACCATGGCAGGCATGCCGGGACCGAATGCCAGACTGGCACCCATCAGCAGCAGGGCACTTTTTTGCTTTTTCGTGTTCATAGTAAACCTCATTTCCACCCTTGGCCTGTCAGTGATGCTGATGGTTCATGGCTTTTTTAGGACAGTTGGCGCAGTGCTCGCCCTTGGCGGCAACCGGCTCGAGATCCATGCCGCAGTCTGGGCAGGAATCACCGGCAGCACCGGTTACTTTCGGATGCATAGGGCAGGCGTGGGTATGCTTTGCTTCCAAGTCCATGCCGCACTTGGGGCAGCTGTCGCCGGCTTTACCGGTAACGTCAGGATGCATGGGGCAGGCATGGCTTGCTTCGGCGGCGGTTGCCTGGTGGGCGTGATGCTCATGGGCAGGTGTCGCCTGGGCGTCAACGGACAGAGTGACAGATAAAAGGGCGGCCAAAAACAGGCCAATCAGTGTTTTCATAGAGATACTCCACTCGGGTCAGCAGCGGAATGAGAAAAGCTGCAACGACCTTATATTCAAAGAAACTGAATTAATTGCGTATTTTTGAGGTGTGCGTTCAGGCCCTGGGGGGGCTTGAAGGCGGCAGTGGGCGCAATGGAGTGGAAATGAGGCAAGGGCAGCGCCATGGCTTCTTCCGGACCATAGGAAAATGGCCAGACATTGCCAATGGGCAGGCTCAGATTAACCGAAATAGTCAGGCAATGACTGCAATCACCGGTACAAAACCCATTACCATCGCAACAGGAAGACATGCTGTGGTCGGGAAGCGTTGGCATGTCCAGGCTGTCACAACAATCATGGGTCGTGTCGGCCATTTCAGGGTGCTGAGCCATGACGGCGCTATCCATAGGCTTGGCCATGTCGGGTTGCATTACCATGGCGTGGCCATTACCCACCAATGCCTGTCCCACAAGGGCAAGCAGGGTAATCATCACCAGCAATGGTTTACGCAGCATCAGCGACATAATGACCTCAAACTATGAACAGCGTCGATATTAGCACAGTGCCATTAATTGGATATTGATTTTACTCACAAACCCGCAGCTATCAGTGCGCTGTTGACATGATGACCAGCAAGGGGCATGACAGAGTGGTGAAGCTTGTGCTGTAGGGCACAGTTTCTTTGTGTTTTATCAGACCGGGTTCGTCAGACAAAAGTTCCCATTAGGGGTGGGGATAAACTTTCAATGAATAATCAAAGGGCTTCTCTACAACACGGACGCTGTACGGCTTGCAAGCTTCTTGCCTTTACTTTAGGTTTTTATGTTGAAACATCAGGGAAGACGTTATCGAACTAGCAAAGTTTGCGCTGGATCTCAATCCCACACAAAATTTGGCTATTCGCTATAAAATCCCGGTTAGCATCAAATTTCTTCAACCAAAATTACCCTACTATGGGGCTACTAAAAAAATAACCCTAAAAATTTAGGAGATAGAGTGATGAACTGGCGTGCACTATTCAAACCCAGCGCGAAATACTCAATATTTGCCCTGCTGTTGGTAGGTGTTGTGGTTGGCGTGGTGGGCTACTTTGCGACTCAAACCACCTTGCATATGACCAGTACAGACGAGTTCTGTATGAGCTGTCACAGCAACCATTCACTGAAAGACGAAGTATTGGCCTCGGCTCACGGCAACAATAAAAACGGTATTGTTGTGCAGTGTCAGCAGTGCCACATTGCTCAGGAACCTTTCGCTTACCTGAAGAAGAAAATCATCGTATCCAAGGACGTTATCGGTTTCCTGACCATCGATGGTTTCAACACTCAGGAATGGCTGGAAGCAAACCGTAAAGAACAAGCGGACCTGGCCCGTGACTATCTGCGTTCCATCGACTCATCCACCTGTCAGAACTGCCACAATCGTATTTACGAAAATCAGTCTGAGAACATGAGCAAGATGGCCGTGCGCATGCACAGTAACAACTTCAAGAAAGATCCTGAAAGTCGCAAGACCTGTATCGATTGCCACAAGGGTGTTGCCCACCCCTATCCAAAGAGTTGATAACAGCCCTTGCGATAGTGGCACTTTCGCCAGGAATAACCCGATAGCAAAAAGCCCCGATTACGGGGCTTTTTTGTTGGGTGGCTCTAGCCCTTGCGGGCCTCGGCTTCAAACTTAGCCAAAGCTATGGCGCGGTACTCCAGCAGTGCAAATACGCCAAAGGCAAACACCTGCAAATAATCGCTCGCCTTCAGTGGCAGCAACTTTTTGAACAGTAAATGAAACACCCCCAACTGGAAGCTGTGCATCACCACGGTGACCCCCAGTAAAATCTTGAGTAGGGTACCTATGTTGCCATCGAACGGGGTAAGCAGGTTGTAGCCCATCATTACCCAGGCACCGAGGGTGGCGAGCTTTCCAAACATGATCAGCCACTTCATTATGCTTGCTCTCCCTGGTTGAATTGCAATAAGCGATAG
This sequence comes from Shewanella amazonensis SB2B, assembly GCF_000015245.1. Lineage (NCBI taxonomy): Bacteria > Pseudomonadati > Pseudomonadota > Gammaproteobacteria > Alteromonadales > Shewanellaceae > Shewanella > Shewanella amazonensis. Next base: position 4,100,133 of record NC_008700.1, on the reverse strand, counting down.
CAGACCTGGCCGGCTGTCTTGTGTTTAAGCTCTGTAAAGCCTGGTGGCAGCGGCATGGCAGCGAGTTCACTTTCGGTTTCGAGATACACCAGCGCATCCTCTTTCAGCCAGCCATGGTCCTTGAGCGCCAGCAGGGTTGCTTCTGCCAGACCTTTGCGAAAGGGGGGATCGATAAAGACGATATCGAATCCTTCTGCGGTGCCTGCGGCCAGTAACGCCAGAGTATCGCCATTGACCACCTCGGCGCAGTCGCACTTCAAGGTTTGCAGGTTGATTTTCAGCTGATTGGCAGCGTCCCGTTGCAGCTCAAACACCTTGGCGAAGCTGGCATAACGGGACAGGGCTTCCAGCGCCAGGGCGCCACTGCCCCCAAAGCAATCCAGTACCCGGGCATGGGGCAGGTCGGCCGCTATCCAGTTGAACAGGGTTTCACGCACTCTGTCAGTGGTGGGGCGCAGCCCCTCCAAATCTTTGATGGGCAGCTTGCGTGAACGCCACTGACCGCCAATGATCCGAACCTGCCCCGAACCCATGGCTCCGCTCGGTTTGGTGCCCGGTCCGCGCCCAGCCGATGAACGATTTCTGCTCATTGATTTCCCGTCATTTTGCCCGAAGAAAGAAAGTGGTAGACTAGGCCACCCCGTAAAAGGTCGTCATTTTAACGTAAAGCGTATCCTCAGGGATACCTTCCCAGACGGCATGGAATGACCGATGAAGCCTTAGCTTCGAAAACGGCCCAGTGCCAACACAGACCGGTACCACAGATGTCAAAGAAAGGTTTTTTCTCCTGGTTCCGCCGGGACAAGGATGATGCGGCCGCAAAACAGGCCGAAGCAGAACACGCGATTGTCGAACAGGTTCAGGCAGAAAGCGCTGCGGCCGAACAAGCGGAGCGTGAAGCCGCTGAACAGGCGGCAGCTGAAGTTACACGTTTAGAAGCTGAGCAGCTGGAAGCCGAGCGCATCGCCGCCGAACAAGCCGAGCAGGAACGTATTGCTGCCGAGCAGGCCGCAGCCGAAGCTGCCCGCTTGGAAGCTGAGCGCCAGGAAGAAGCTCGTCTTGCAGCTGAGCAGCTGGAAGCAGAGCGCATCGCCGCCGAACAAGCCGAGCAGGAACGCATTGCTGCCGAGCAGGCCGCAGCCGAAGCTGCCCGCTTGGAAGCTGAGCGCCAGAAAGAAGCTCGTCTTGCAGCAGAGCAGCTGGAAGCCGAGCGCATCGCCGCCGAACAAGCCGAGCAGGAACGCATTGCTGCCGAGCAGGCCGCAGCCGAAGCTGCCCGCTTGGAAGCTGAGCGCCAGGAAGAAGCTCGTCTTGCAGCAGAGCAGCTGGAAGCCGAGCGCATTGCCGCCGAACAGGCAGAGCAGGAACGCATTGCTGCTGAGCAGAGCGCTGCTGAAGCCGCATCGGTGCAAACTGAACAGGCAGAAGAAGTTCAGCCAGAGCCTCAGGCCAAGCCGGTGAAAGAGGGCTTTTTTGCTCGTCTGAAGCGTGGCCTGATGCGCACCAGCGAGAATATTGGCAGTGGCTTTATCGGCCTGTTCCGCGGCAAGAAAATTGATGATGAGCTGTTTGAAGAGCTGGAAGAGCAGCTGCTGATTGCCGACGTGGGTGTAGAAACCACCTCAAAGCTGATCAAGAGCCTGACCGAGCATGCCAGCCGCAGACAGCTGAAAGATGCCGAGGCTTTATACGAACTGCTGCGTGAAGAAATGCAGCGCACTCTGGAGCCGGTCAGCGTGCCTCTGGTGCCGGAAAATGCGCAGGGTCCTTATGTGATCCTGATGGTGGGTGTAAACGGTGTGGGTAAAACCACCACCATTGGCAAGCTTGCCAAGCAGTACCAGAGTCAGGGCAAGAGCGTGATGCTGGCTGCAGGTGATACCTTCCGCGCCGCTGCCGTTGAGCAGCTGCAGGTGTGGGGGCAGCGCAACAATATTCCCGTGGTTGCCCAGCATACCGGTGCCGACAGTGCCTCTGTGCTGTTTGACGCATTGCAATCGGCCAAGGCCAAGGGTGTGGATGTGTTGATTTGCGACACCGCCGGTCGTCTGCAGAACAAAAACCATCTGATGGAAGAGCTGAAAAAAGTTGTGAGGGTAATGAAGAAGCTCGACGAGAGCGCGCCCCACGAAGTGATGCTGACGCTGGATGCCAGCACGGGCCAGAATGCCATCAGCCAGGCCAAGCTGTTCCAGGAAGCCGTCGGTGTAACCGGTATCTCCATTACCAAGCTCGATGGTACCGCCAAAGGCGGGGTGATCTTTGCCATTGCCGATAAATTTGGTATTCCTATCCGTTACATAGGTGTTGGCGAACAGATAGACGATCTGCGAGTATTTAACGCCCGCGACTTTATCGATGCCCTGTTCAGTCAGGAGAAAACGGATAACACATGATTCGATTTGAGCAGGTCAGCAAGGTCTACCCCGGGGGGCAGAAGGCCCTGTCCGATGTGAATTTCCATCTGCGCCGAGGCGAGATGGCGTTTCTCACCGGCCATTCGGGGGCGGGAAAGAGCACCCTGCTCAAACTGATTACCGTTATCGAACGTGCCAGTGCCGGTAAGGTGTTTATCAACGGTCACGATATCGCCGATATCAGCCGCCACCACGTGCCTTACCTGCGCCGTGAAATTGGCATGATTTTCCAAAACCACCATCTGTTGATGGACAGAAGCGTGTTCGACAATGTGGCGCTGCCCCTGGTGATAGAAGGCTTCAGCCACGGTGAAATTAAAAAGCGGGTCGCCGCTGCGCTGGATATGGTGGGTCTGTATGGCAAAGAGCGCCATAACCCCATCATGCTCTCCGGCGGTGAACAGCAGCGCGTCGGTATCGCCCGAGCCATAGTCAACAAGCCGGCCCTGTTGCTGGCCGACGAGCCCACGGGCAACCTGGACCCCAAGCTTTCCATGGACATCCTCCGATTATTCGAAACCTTTAATGATGCCGGTACCAGCGTGCTGATTGCTACCCACGATTTGGGGCTGATAGCCCGGATGAAATACCGCACCCTGACTCTGCGTCAGGGCCGCATGTTGGGGGCGCGCGAAATCGGCGAGCCTCTGCGTCCGGGTGTATAAGGAGCCAAGATGCGCGAACATGGCGAACTGACCCGCAGCAAGCTGCCCATCAGTGGGCAAATCGTGATGTTTTTCATCCGCCACATCCAGCAGGGTATGGCCAGTATCGGTGAGCTGTGGCGTAATCCGGTATCGTCACTGATGACCATGGCGGTGCTGGGGGTGAGTCTGAGTCTGCCTGCCGCGCTGCAGGTACTGGTTAAAAACGCCGACACCATCACTCAGTCCTGGAACAACGCCGCTGAGATCTCGCTGTTTATTGAAGAAGGCAAGAACGAGCAGGCAATTCAAAGTCTGATCTCCCGCATCAAGGTGTACCCGGAGGTAGCTGAGGTGCACTACATTAATCGGGACGAAGCACTGGCTGAGTTTCAGCGTCTCTCAGGCTTTGGCGAGGCCCTGTCGTATCTCGAGTCCAATCCACTGCCTGCAGTGGTGACTGTGCTGCCCACCGAGAAATTCTCAAGCCCTATAGGCGCCCGCGAGCTGTTGACCAAGCTTGAGCGCGAGCAGGGCGTCAGCTTTGGCCGCCTCGACATCGAATGGCTGGAACGACTGCAGGCCGTGGTGCGCTTACTGGAACGCACTGTGCTTGCCATTGCCGCGCTCCTGGTGGTGGCCGTGGTACTTATCATAGGCAATACCATTCGACTGGCGATTATGAATCGGCGCAACGAAATCGAGGTGATGAAGCTGGTTGGGGCTACCGAAGCCTTTATTCAACGGCCGTTTTTGTACACCGGCATCTGGTATGGGGTGATCGGCGGCATGCTGGCCTGGATCATTATCAACCTGCTGGTGTGGTATCTCGATGGCGCCATTGCCGAGCTGCTCGGGCTCTACGGCAGCGATATCGAAATGGCTTCCTTAAGCTTTACCGAATTGGTTCAGCTGGTGTTTTTGGCCTCGTTCCTCGGCTGGCTTGGCTCATATTTATCCGTGCGTCAGCATCTTAGGGCGATAGAACCGTCCTGATAGTGCGGGTGCATTGGCTGATAAATGAACGAATGTTCACTTGTGATGTCCAACCTGCAGAGCCAAAATAGCGACCTGTGTCCAGCACGCGGATCCGGTATGCCGGATGCTTGCTTGACATGACATGTCAGATGGCCGATAGTTCATCAGCCCGGTTTGGCCGCCATCCGGCGTCAGCTACGGGCAAATGTGAGAAGTAATCAGGAGTACCAATGACTGGACAAACGCAATCAATGGCACTGATGGTCCCCCAGGGAGCCAGTAGTCTTGAAGCTTATATTCACTCGGTCAACAGCATGCCCATGCTGGAGGCGGAGCAGGAGTATCAGCTCGCCAAGCGTTTGCAGGAAACCGGTGACCTGCAGGCAGCAAAGCAGCTGATTATGTCCCACCTGCGCTTTGTGGTTCATGTGGCCAAGAGCTACTCAGGCTATGGCCTGCCACAGGCCGACCTGATCCAGGAAGGCAACATAGGCCTGATGAAGGCCGTTAAACGTTTCGACCCTGATGTGGGTGTGCGTTTGGTGTCTTTTGCCGTGCATTGGATCAAAGCAGAAATTCACGAATATGTGCTGAAAAACTGGCGCATTGTTAAAGTGGCCACCACCAAGGCCCAGCGCAAGCTGTTCTTTAATCTGCGTAAAGCCAAACAGCGTCTGGGTTGGTTCTCGGATGACGAAGTGGCCATGGTGGCAGAAAACCTGGGTGTGTCCAAAGACGATGTGACCGAGATGGAGTCGCGTATGGCGGCTCAGGATCAAGCCTTCGATTTGGTCAACGATCACGACGACGATGAAGGCTTTGCTCCAGTGCACTATCTGGAAGACCACTCTTCCGATTTGGCCGCCAACATCGAAAACGACAATTGGGAATCCAATGCCCAGAATCGTTTGATTGCTGCCATTAAGACTCTCGATGAGCGCAGCCAGCACATTCTGCGTGCCCGCTGGTTGGATGACGACAAGGTCACTCTCCAGGAGCTGGCGGAGCAGTATCAGGTGTCAGCTGAGCGTATTCGTCAGCTTGAAAAGAACGCCATGAACAAGCTCAAGGCGCGTATGGAAGCCTGATAAGCTTCAATAAAAGAAAACCGGCCCAATGGCCGGTTTTTTTGTTGTCACTCTAAAACCACCTCCTATGGAGGTGGTGATCGTTCTAGTGGGGCTTTGCCCGTAGAATGCCCATGCTAAATACTCCCTCGGTTTGTTACCAGCAAATCAAGGAGTAAGTAGCATGAGCAGATATGAATCCGCGTCTCACGTGTTCTATCGCTGTCAGTATCACCTCGTTTGGACACCGAAGTACAGGTACAAAATCCTAAAAGGTAATCTTGGCAAAGAGCTTTATCGAAGTATCTATGTTTACTGCAACATGAAGAAATGCAGAGTCGTAGAACTGAATGTGCAGGAAGATCATGTTCATCTAGTAGTCAGAACTCCACCGAGTCTAAGCGTGTCGGACTTAATGGGTTTTGTAAAAGGAAGAACGGCAATCAGAATGTTTGCGAAATTTCCGTATTTGAGAAAGCAAAAGCTCTGGGGGAATCACTTTTGGCAAAGAGGCTATTTTGTTGACTCGGTAGGAGCGAATGAAGAGATAATCCGCAGATATGTACGGCACCAAGAAAAGACAGCCAAAGAAGAAGAGAAACGGCAGATAGCATTGGGGCTAGAAGGTTAGTTTTTAAGCCCCCTTTTAGGGGGCCGTGTCAAAGCCACCTGCTATGCAGGTGGATTTTTACTTGTGGTTATCCGTCAGGCATTAACAGGTTTTGGCGCCTTGGCATTCACTGTGATTCACTGGCGCAGCACTGCGGCCACCACCGCCTTGCGGTTGGTTTTCAGGCCGCTGCTTGCCATCTGTGGCCATGCCTGATAACTGCGAGGCCGTTTAAAGCGGGCGATACGGCTTGCAAGGAAGTCATCCAATTCCCCTTGGGAGGGCATGGTATTGCGGCAGCGCAGCAGCGCATGGGGCAAGAATCCAAAAGTGTTATCAGCTTTGGGATAAACGATGGCCTCCAGCACCAGAGGATGTTGGCACAGCGCCGCTTCAATTTCTTCCGGGTGCAGGTTTTCTCCGCCGCAGATAAACATGTTGTCGAGCCGCCCCGCCACAAAAAGTCTGCCGGCTTCGTCCAGATGGCCGCAGTCTTTGGTCGCAAACCAACCGTCATCGGTGAGCGGTAATCTCAGACCGTTATCCTCCAGATACCCAAGGAACAGAGTCTCGCCTCGTACCTGAATTTCCCCCTGATGGATTCTGAGCTCCCGTCCCGGCAACAGGGTGCCGCTTGCGCCCTCGCTATTGGCGGGGCCTGTGGTGATTTGCGAGCTCATTTCTGTCATGCCGTAGCTGGTAAAAGCGTGTATCCCCAGTGCTTCAAGTCGTGAAAGCAACGCGCCACCTATGGCGCTGCCCCCCAGCAGCAACGCCTTAACTGAGCTAAGTGAGTCAGGCGAATCCTCAAGCAGCGCAGTGAGCTGCGCCGCCACCAAAGAGACATGGGTGGGTGACAGTGCTGACATGGCCTGCGCCATCGACAGTGGTCTTGTCGATGCTTGCTGCTGTGGCAACACCACCGCAGCCCCGGCGAGGGCACATCGATTGAGAATGGCGATACCGCCGATATGAAACAGCGGCAATGACAGGAGCCAGCGATCGCCCGGTGACAGCGGGATAAGGCATCGGGCACCCTCAGCGCTGGCAATATGATTGGCCAGAGCATGTACTGCGGCTTTAGGCTCGCCCGTGGAGCCTGAACTCAGCACCAGATTAACCGGCTGCGACAGGTCCAATACTGCGCTGGCCGGAGTCGTCAGGGAGCTTGCCCCTATTCCGCCAATCATGTCGGCAACATGAATACGGGGTAACGCAGGGCAAAGGCTTTCAAGCGTCGGGGCATGCAGTGCATCGAGGGCAAAACGCCGTATCAGAATCTCCAGCTGAGAAACCGGAAAGCGCCATGACAGGGGGCAAAAAAGGGCACCTGCTTCGGCGCAGGCCCAGTAGAGGACAATTTGCTCAACACTGTTGGGCCCAATCACCCCGAGGCGCTGTATATCTTGTGTCTTAAGCTGTCTGGCAACCTCACGCACCAGCTTGCCCAGCACCTCGAAAGACAAGGTGAATTCCGGCGTTATCAGTGCATGGGCGTCGGGCCAGGTGGCCGATGCTTGCTGCAGGGGCGAGATGGATAGTTGAGGCCTGACTGAACGCTGAGGGCTCACAGCAGCGAGGCTCCGAGTTCACAGCCAAGCACAGGCCCCGGGGCGTCTGGGGTGAGGCAACGCTTTTGGCCTTGTGAGACGATGCAGTCGGCCTCAAAGGGAAACAGGGTATCTAGCCCCGGCGCTTCGTCCGGGGTGACCTGTTTGGCAAAGGCCGCCAGCGCGGCTATGCCCAGAGATGACTCCAGTGCCGAGCTGATAACACAGCGAATGCCCCGCGAATGGGCTTCCTCAATAAACGCCTGCACCCGGGCGGGCGAGCCGAGCAGCATGGGCTTTAACACCAATGCCCTGAGCCCCTGAGACTGGGGATCATCCGGGAAGTGAAAGTCTGACAGGATGAGAGACTCATCCAGGGCATAGCTGATGCCAACAGCCCGGAAGAGTGCTGGATTGTCGGCCGGATTACGACAGGGCTCTTCGATATAATCGATGGCGCCCCTGGGCAGGCATGCACAAAAATCAATGGCATCTTCCAACTCAAAGCCCTGATTGGCATCGAGACGCAGCTTCAGTTGTGGCCGCTCTGCAAGAATCGCATGGATGAGGTTCAGCTCGGTCTCCATGGAGGTTTGGCCCACCTTCACCTTTACGAATCGGGTGTGATCTGGCAGCGCTTTAACGCGCTTTCGTATGCTCTCCAGTGGCTCGTCCTGGGCAAGATAAATGAGTGGGATGCCCAGCATTGGGTGAGCACTATCATCCGGCTGCTGGGCACTATCAGGTGACAGCACACAGAGCTGCTCATTGAGCTGAGCGGCCAGTATACCCAGCCCCCAGGCGACTGACGCTTCCGGAGCGGAATCGGCCAAAGTCTCAAGCCTCGCTCCCCACTCGGCTTCGGTCGCCGGGCTAATGCCTGCAAGACTGCTTTTTAGTGTCTGAATGCATTCGTCCAGCGACTCGGAGCTGAAGCCAAGGATAGGGGCACCATCCATATCCGGGCCGCTTAAGGGCGCTATTTCGGCGAAGACGCTCCGCTCGCCGGTGCGTACCTCTATCACCAAGCCGCTGCGATGCATAATACGCTGCTTACCCACGGGCAGCGGGCGGCTGAGGGCGATGCGATAGGGATAGAGGGCAAAAGAAGAGTCAGACATGCGATTGATCCGCGCTGGATTGATGGAATATGCCCTGAAGCAGACTGCGTGCAAACAGGCTCGGCTGCTCGGCATGACAATTGTGGCCGGCGCCTTCAATTCTATATACGTGAATACCCGCTTGCTGCTGCCACTGGTTGGCGAGGGCGGTAAATTTGTTGTCTTCCTCGCCCACATAAAGATTCACCGGGCAGGGCAAGTTGGCTGGTACGGCTCTGAGATCCTGTTGATTTGCCAGCGAGGTGGCCAGATACATCTGCAACAGCGCCTGGCGGTTGTTGTCTTGATGCTGGGCACAGCGCCTTGTTACCAGAGCCTGGCGGGCGTTGTCATCGAGATGGGCAAATACGCCTTGACGATACCAGGCATCGAGAAACTCAGGCAGGGGCTCAGTGGCCAGTCGTTTGGCCCAGAGGCTGTCGGCGGCGAGCCGCTCGCCCCTTGCGCTGTCACTCTCAAGGCCCGGATGACAGGATTCAAGGTTAAGGCTCAGCAGCCTTTTTGGGGCCAGACTCGCCAGATGCAGGGCCAGGCGGCCACCGAGGGAATAACCCAGCAGGTGAAACTCGGTCACGTCCTGCTTGGCGAGCCAGTCGAGCAGGGCAAGGCTAACCTTGTCAAACGGGCTTATGCCCTTGCCGTCAGGCTGATTCTCAGCCTTATCGTCGAAGCGCACGTCAAACGGTGCTGAGCCATGCCCGGGTAGGTCCGGTGTCAGCAGCCGAAAATGGGGTTCGAGTTCGGGAGCCAATGTATCCCAATCGCTGCCGCTGCCCAAAAAGCCATGTAACAACAGCAGACAGGGCTTCAGCGGCTGCGTATCCACTCTGCCATTCTCCTTATCTGATTACTGGCCTGATCCTGGGCCACTGTCACTTCAATCACAGAGGCGCCCGGATGTTCCAGGGCCGCCTGATAGGCATCGATAAAGGCCTCCATATCTTCGGCACGGTCGTAGGGCAGGCCAAACATGGCGGCGCCGTAGCCAAATTCCAACCCGTGGCTGAGGCGATAGAAGTCGCTGCGAAGCTCTTCTGTGGGAACCGGCAACAAGTTAAAAATATTGCCGCCATCATTGTTGAGCACAACTATGACCAGGGGTGACTGGCAATCCCGGGCGAGCGCCAGAGAGTTCAAATCGTGCAGCGCAGACAAATCCCCGAGAATCAGGGTGGTGGGCCGTCCGCTATGACGGGCGACACCGCAGGCGGTGGCAATAAGACCATCGATGCCGGAAGCACCTCTGTTGGTATAGGTAGACGCGGCGCAGCAGCCGATGGGCGCAAACATATCATAGAGGCGCACCGGCAGGCTGTTACCGATAAAGAGTTGCTGCTCGGCGGTATGGCTGGCGGCGATGGCGCGAATAACCTGAGCCTCACCGAATTCGCCGCCATCAATATGATGGATAAAGTCCTGCTCAACTGACTGATTCAGGCTGATAAGCGACGCCGCCCAGTTGGCCTCGGATGAGCGTGGCCATTCCAGGGCGCAGACATCACCAGCCCGGCCGAGCCAAAGTTGCTTGTTGCTGTGGCTGGGGTCGAGTCTTTCCTGATGGGGTAATACCTGCCAGTAACTGTGCCAGTCTTTTTCAGCCAGATAACTGATTAGGCGTTTCGACAGGAGTCGGCCGCCAAATACCAGTACCCGTTCGGCCTGATCCAACAGGGCGCGGGCCCTGGGATTGAGCAGCAGCTGATCGATATGCCCTATGGCCCCCGGATGCTGGCGCAGCTGGCTTTGAGCATCGGTCAGCAGTGGCCAACCCAGTTTTTGCGACAAGGTAATGAGTTCTGTCGGAGTTTCGGCTTCGGTCAGGGTGCCCGCCACTATCACCCCTTTGCCATGGACAAAGCGCATCATGGCATCCCGGGGAGGGAAGGCGCTGAGGCTGGCATTGGCCACCGACAGATAAGGCACCTGAGTATCCTGCCACTGGCCAAGACGACTCAAATAACTGTCGAACTGATCGAACCTGTGTTCTGACGGATACAGGGGCTCGGGGTACATGCAATTGATATGCAGCGGCCGGTCGAGATTGGCCAATTGTTCATCAAGGGCGCTGAGCAGCACTTCCGGACCAATTCGCAGGTCGGGAGTCGGCAGATTGAGCTGGCGGGCGTAACCGCCAAAAATACCAAGCTGCTCAATGGCCTGATTGGCGCCACAGCCAATCAGTTCCCAGGGTCTGTCGCCGGAGAGAATAATCAGGGGCACGTGGGTGAGGGATGCTTCCACTATGGCCGGATACAGGTTGGCCACGGCGGTACCCGATGTGGTGATGATGGCGACGGGGGCCTGGCTGGCTTTCGCCAACCCGAGGGCAAGGAACCCCAACCCCCGCTCATCAAAATGCAGATGCCGGGTCAGCTTATCCTGTGCGGCGGCCGCCAGAGTCAGTGGCGTCGAGCGGGAGCCCGGTGCCATGCACAGATGCATTACACCGTGGCGGGTGAGCTCCTCCAGAATCAAAGAGCCCCACAACAAATTGAGTTCGGCAGTACTCGAATGCAAGTGATCCATGGTGAAAAGGGATTGGATAACAGTGACCTTAGTGTACCCCTAACCCTGCTGGTTAACAGGCTAATTTTGTCAGAATTAGCATTAGGTCTCGCTAATTGTTCCGCGTTCAACGGGTTGGTCATCAAACCATTCGGATTGAGCATCCGCTTGTCACAGGACTGCTGATTCATGGCCACCATTCCCCGGAGTGAGTATGAGGGGCTCGCCAGATGAATCATGCGTGCACTCCCAGCCCTCAGAGTGCTGAATGCCATACTCACCTGCGCTGATTGTGTGTTTGGCTTAGGGGGCGAGATTGTTAATCCACTCACTCATGACAACGTGTGTTTTGATTTTGACAATGTCGGTATGGGTGTCGATATATTCGCGGATTTCGTGCAGGCGGCGCATGGATGGGGCGTGGACATACACCAGCAGGTCCATATCACCGGAGATCCCATGACAGGTCAGTACTTCGGGAATCGCGTGGAACACGTGCACCACATCGGCACAGCGCGGGCACTTGTGCTGAATTTCAAAGTAGGCCGAAACTCCTTCTTTTTGCGATTCAGACAGGAGAACCTGGTAGCCGCGGATAACGCCGGATTGCTCAAGTTTTTTTATACGTTCTGAGACTGCACTGCGCGACAGATTCACTTCGTCGGCAATAGTGGAAATGCTTCTTCTGGCGTCCTGGCGCAGGGCCTGAATAATGGCCTGATCAAACTTATCCAACCTGAAAACTCCTTGATGATTTGAGCTTGCCGACGAAATGCCGGATTTATCTTTAATAACCGCCAAAATGACGGTTTAAGGCCACCTAATGCAGGAAAAGGGCGGCAGAATGTGGCTCTGCTCACCGCTATACTTTGCCTAACTTTCCACAGCAATAATCTAACAGATGGAACATATCAAAGGAACGATCGGACGCTGGCAAGGCGCCGGACTCATGGCCACCACTTTACTGGGTACCGGGGTGTTTATCTTGCCGCAGATGACACTGGCAAAAGCCGGAACCAGTGCGCTTTGGGCCTGGGCACTGCTCACTCTGGCCATTATTCCGGTGACTTTGGTGTTTGGCCGTTTGGCAAGCCGATTTCCCCATGCAGCCGGGCCGGCCTTCTTTGTGGAAAAAGCCTTTGGCCGCACCCTGGGGCGCAGTATCGGACTTATCTTTTTGTTGGTGATCCCTATGGGCGCTCCCGCCGCCATTTTGATGACATTTCAGTTTGTCACCGCTTTGTTGCCATTGGCGGGCGTTGAGCTGCTATTGGCGCAGCTCTTGGTCATAGGTCTCCTGTGGTTCGCCAATTTAAAGGGCTTGCAGGTGTCGGCCAAGGCCCAATTTGCACTGACCCTGGGAATAGTGGCCGTGGTGCTTGCGCTGTTTATGGGACTGGGTGTGCAGCATCATGCCGTCGAATTGCCGGATTTTGAATCAGCCTGGCAGACCGGCCCCATGATGCTGGCAGCGGGTATCGCCTTCTGGAGCTTTCTGGGGGTCGAGGCCATGACTCATCTGGCCCACGATTTTCGTGAGCCGGAAAAAGACATGATCCCGGCGATGATGCTCGGCACAGTGCTGGTGGGGCTGATTTATCTTGGCTGCACCAGTTTACTGTGGCTGGTGCCCTCCAGCACGGGCGTCGCCATGATGGGGGTATTCGACACCCTGCTTGGCGCCGGTGGTGCTCAGGTAATCGGCATACTGGGCGTGTCAGCGGGCCTTGCCACAGTAAACGTCTATGCTGGCAGTGCTGCACGTTTGCTGTGGAGCTTCAGCCGTGAGGGCATCATGCCCCGTTACTTTCAACGCCTGAATGACCATGGTGTACCCGTTCGTGCGCAGACGGCTATTCTGGGCTCCATGGCGTTGGTGCTGACACTGGTGTTTGTGTTTGAGCAGGATCTGGAGCAGCTTATCGCCTGGAGCAATGGGGTGTTTGTGATTATCTATGCCATGTCCATGCTCGCTGCCTGGCGTTTACTCGGTGCATCTTCCCGTCTCTGGATCCTGTTGGGGCTTGGGTTTTGCGTGGCGCTCGGGGTAGCGCTCGGTGGGCGTATGTTTTATGCAGTGCTTCTGCTGATGCTGGTGTTGCCCCTGCTGTGGTGGCAGAAGGGGCATTTGCAGCGTAAAGCGGGCGGTGTCTGTTAAATCCGCTGATCCAGACTGAAATCTAGGCGAATTTGCTGGTTACTCATACCCACGGGTTTGCCATCGACCATCTTGGGTTTGTACTTCCAACGCTTCACCGCGTCGCGTGCAGCAGCATCGAAGGTGCGTTTGGGGTTGGCGTCCAGCACCCGCACATTGGAGGTGCTGCCATCGGCAGCGATATCAAAGCCCACCACCACAAAGCCTTCTTTGCCGTTTTGGGCGGCGCTGATGGGGTAGTTGGGCTGGATTTGTACAACGGGCACGGCATCATAATCTGAGCTGCCAAAGTTTGAACCGCCCTGGGATACGGGGGGCAGTTCTATGGTGGGGGAGTCTATGGGCACCCCTGTTCCTGAGTTTTCCCCGGTTGTGGCGATTTCCACCGGTTTTATCGGCTCTGGCATGGGCGGAGGTGTGGTGTTTCGAACAGGCCTGAGTGCTTCTCTGTCCGGCATAGTAACCTGGAGCTCAGGTGTTGCTGTGGGTTCCTGATACTCCACCGGAGACTGTTTGACCAGATAGGCCATAAAGACGAACAGCCCCAGGGTGACCAAAGCGCCCAACATGCCCAGCGTACCTTTTTGCATCAGCGATTTACCCATATCCACCTTCCTGTGTTGTATTGGCTTTCACTGATATAGCTAACAGTTCGAAATTTAATCAGCAAACATTTTCTTACATTTTTCCTCAATAAAAGCAAATATTTACAAATAATAAACAGATAAAAAACCTTTTATTTACCAAAATGGTGGTGCGAATCACTTTTGGGGGAAAATATGAAAACTGTCACTGTATTGAGTTTGTTGGCCTTGAGCCTTTGGGCGAGTTCGTCGGTCGATGCACGGGAAATCGGACCGCATATTCGAAATGCCATGACCGATAACGCCCGGCCGGAAGCAGACAGGGGGCGGGATATTCAGCGTAAGCCGGACCTCATCCTGAGTTACTTTGAGGTGGAACCCGGGCAAAAGGTACTGGACCTCTTTTCCGGTGGTGGCTATTACACCGAGCTGCTTGCCCGTGCAGTTGGAAGCGGTGGCCGGGTGGTGGCCCATAACAACCAGGCTTATCTGCCGTTTGCCGGAGAAGAACTCAAGCAAAGGGATTACGCTGCCCGCCTGCCTAACGTGGAAACCCTCTTGGCAGAAGCGAATGACCTGCACTTTGTTGACGGGAGTTTTGACCGGATTTTTTTCGTGCTGGGATTTCATGATGCGCTCTACAGCACCCAGGATTGGCCTGCTATCGACGTGGATAAGCTGGTGGCCTTGATGCAGCAGTCGCTTAAGCCCGGTGGTCAGGTTGCGATTATTGACCACAGAGCAAAGCCCGGCAGCGGTGCTGAAGTGGCAGAGCAGCTGCATCGTATGGATCCCGCCCTGGTGATAAAAAAAATGACCGAGGCAGGTTTCAGGTTCGATGGAGAGCTGGATGCGCTGGCCAACAAGGCCGATCCGCTGGATATCTCAGTATTTGATAAAAGAATACGGGGCCACAGCGACAGATTCGTACTTAAGTTTACTAAACCCTGAACCCGGCTGGTGGCTGAATCTTCTGGACTATAGTTTATCTGTTACCCAGAGGAGAAAGTCCCATGCATTCAGCCGCACTGCTTCAAAAAGTTGATGAATTACCAAGGCTTCCCAAAGCCATAGCCGAACTTCTGGACGTAGTGAATAACGAAGATTCCACCGTTAAAGCCGTCTCAGAGAAGCTGTCCCATGACCCAGTGCTCAGCGCCAGGGTGCTGAGGCTTGCCAACTCGGCCCGTTTCGGGTGCTCACGGGAAGTGGGTACCATTGATGATGCCGTAGTTCGCCTGGGCATGCAGACCCTGAGAACCTTGGTGATTGCGTCGGCGGTTGTCGGCGCGGTTCCCAAGGTGGAAGGCTTCGATCTGGCCGATTTTTGGGGTAATACCTTTGAAGTGGCAATTATCTGTCAGGAGCTGGCAAAACGTCTCGGCACCCTGCCTGAAGAGGCCTTTACCTGCGGCATTTTGCATTCCATCGGAGAGTTACTGATAGTCAATGGTGATCCTGCCGTCGCAGCCACCATCTCAGCTGCCGTTGCCGACGGTGCAGATCGAAATTTAATGGAGAAAGAGCTCCTGGGGTACGACAACGCAGAAATAGGCGCTCTGCTGGCCCAGAGTTGGAAGTTCACGCCTCACCTGGTGAAGGGGATTCAGTTTCAGAATCATCCAAAATCCGCCGAACCTTACTCTAAACTCGCCGGTATGTTGGCCATGGCGAAGCAAATTGCCGCCGACTGGGACAAAATTCCCGATGACGAGCGCACCAGCTGGCTGGCACAGATTAATATTCTGGCCGGAATTAAGGTGGACTTGGGTGGGCTGGCCGAGAAACTGGCCAAGATGCATGGCCAGGGCATGGAAATGGGTAAGCAGCTGGCCTAATCGGGTTTGGCCTGATTGCGCAGCTGTATCAGTTCACTGTGTTTGAGATAGAGCAGATCGGCCGTCTTTCGGATGATCTGCTCTTCGTATTGGCACAGTTCACCGTCTGAAAAGGCCAGTTGCCACATGGCCAGGATCAGGGCTTGTTTCTCGGCCAAATCAAACTGCTTGTTAATAAGATCTGTGTATTCAAACAAGGAAATCGCCTGCTGATGGCGGTCGATGGCGTTTGTCATGAGTGCGTGTGCTTCATCAACGCATACTCCGGTAAGCCTTGCAATGAATTCCGGCAACAGACGCTGTTCGCTGCCGGACAGATCTTCGTCGGCCAAGACCACTTCAATCAAGAGTGCTGCCGCTGCTTCTGATTGCGTCAAACGGGGGCCAGTGTCACCCAGACGCTGGTTCAGCAACTTTTTCAGTGCACTAATCATCATGACCTCCTGGGCAGATTATGAGTTACAGCAGGCTTCCCAAGCCTTTCATCAGTAAGCCAACAGTATCATCACCGGCAGTGCTTTGAAGATAGTTTTTGGCAACATCCACCATGGGAGCAGCCAACTCACGGGAAATACCAAGTTTTTCAAAAGCATCGTACACCATGGCGCTGCCTTGCAGTGAACTGCCAAGGCCACCGGCCTTGGACAGCAGGCCAGACATACCGCTGTTGCTGTTCAGGGCCGGGACTGCTGAAAGCATCTGCTCAGCGCCGGGAATGGCATCAGTGAGGCTGGAGAACTCACTGCCACTGAGGCCACCCTGAGCCATTTTAAGCAGTGCACCCATGCCACCCTCGGCCTGGTTTTGATTTAACCCCAGAGCCATCAAGTCTCCCAGTAAGTCGCTGCTTTGCGCCTGAGTATTCGGTGCGGTTGCCTGGGTGGTGGCGCTACTCACTTGCTTAAGGGTGTCGGAGGCCAGTGAGCCCAGATCCACTGCGTTGGCGGAAGAAGACAGTGCCATAGCGGAGAAAAACAGAGAAAGGGCAGTGATTCGTTTCATTCAGGGACGTCCTGTAGGTGATTCATCCAAAGTCAGGGGGCTATTCTAGACAAAGCGCGGTAAAAAATGCACGGAATTTGCGTCATATCATGGTGGATAACTGCTTAAGGCCTGTGCATGCAAGGGGGTTTTTGGGTATTCTAGGCGCTTAAAATAAGGGGTCCATTTCCGGTCAGGCAGCCGAGTCTGTCGTCCGGATTAAATTTAACGTTAATCGGTTGGAAAGACATATGTCACTGTCCGTTATATTGAGCGAAGCTTATAACTTTTTTCGCAATCACCTGGGTCAACTCGCGGCTCTGACGATTCCGCTGCTGCTGGCGCAGACAGGCATCCAGCTGTGGCTGGGCAGTGAATTTGCCAAAGTTGATGTCAATAATCCGCAGTTTGGCTCACCACACTTTTTTGCCATGATGATGATGCTCATCATCTTCTCCGTTTTGATTGCCGCCCTGACGCTGTACTTGCAGCTGCGCAGCGAAGGCCATGAACTGTCCACTGGCGCTGTGCTCAAAGCCAGTTTGCCGTTTGTGCCACCGCTGTTGCTGGCGGGGGTGTTTTCCGGCATGGCGATTGCGGCGCCCGTAATTATTGCCGCCGCATTTGGCCCCCTGTGGCTGATTGGTTTGGGTATCAGTCTCTACCTTTTTGCTCGCCTGGCCTATGTCAACTTTATGGTGGTGGTGGAACGTCTGACGCCCCTCGAAGCCATCAAGGCAAGCTTCCGCTTTTCGTCTTCCATCGTATCTAAAACCGTGGCCCTGCTGCTCTTGTATGTGCCCCTGTCTCTGGTGGGCGGTACCCTGTCACAACTGGTGGCCGGTGTTGGGCTTCCGCTTCAACTGATTGTAGATGCAGGATTTTCCTTTATTGCTCTGTTTGTTAACGTGGCGCTGTTCCGCCTCTACATGGTTAACAGAACTCAGGCTTAAGGAGTAAAGCGGATGGCTGGCAAGGGACTGACAGATACCGCGATGATAGCGGCCTTCGATGCCGGCCTTGCCGAGGAATATCGCCGCGCCAGACGCTTTGCCAAAGATGTTCCTGCCCAGGCGCTGCTGACACTGCGCAGCGCCCTCTACAAGCTCACAGGTATTCTGGCCGCTGGCCGCCTGACCTTCGACAGCCCCAATCTTTACAACCGCATCGAGTCCTTGTCGCAGGCGCGTTTGCTGGGGGTACGTCAGGCTCGCGCCATGCACAGGCTCAGGGCCGACGGTAACCGTGGTGCCCATCCGGAAAAATATCATCTCGATGAGGCGTCACTGCTTGCACTGGCAAACAAGGCGCTGCTGAATTTTTGTCAGCTGGTGTCCGAGTTGTCGGGCAAGGGGGCGGATACAGCCCACTTCGAATTTGAGCCTCTTGATGATCTCAGTAACAGAGAACTCTGCTACAGGGCCGTGATGGCGGATGATGCCGAGGCACAGTATCTGCTGGGGATGGCCTTTAAAACCCAGGGCTTACTGGCACGGGATGCGCAGCAAGGCTTGGTTGATGAGCCCACAACGTCAGCGGTGCTGGCGAAGGCGCAATATTGGTTTGCCCAGGCGGCAAGCAGCCTTGCTGTGGCCCGCTATGAATTGGGTGTGGCGTTTCTCCATGCATATCAGGGACCAGCAGATGAGGCCAAAGGTATTTCCCTGATTGCCGATGCTGCCACTCAAGGGGTGGAAGATGCCAAGGCCTTGCTGGGATACTTTGCCCTGACGGGGCAGGGTATGGTCGTGGATCTGCCGAGGGCCGAGTCTCTGCTGACCGAGGCCACACAAGCCGGCCATACCGAGGCCGAAGCTAACCTTGGGGTACTCAGGTACCAGCAGGGGCGCCTCGAAGAAGCATACCGGCATATCGAATCGGCGGCGCGGGGTGGTTTCCCACAGGCGCAGTATCATGTGTCCCTGATGTTGAGTCGGGGTGAAGGCTGCCGGATTGACCCCCTTGGTGCCGAGCGCTGGCTTGCTGAGGCCGCCGAGCAAGGGCAGCTTGATGCCATGTTGCTGCGTGCCCGGCATATGCTCCATGATGAAGCCACCCTTGGCAGTGATTTAACCCTCGCCGAAGATTATCTGCGTAAAGTCATCCGATTCAGTCGGAATGTGCCCGCCATGCTGGAGCTGTCTATGGCCCTGGCCGATGGCATTCTCGGACGCATCGATGTGGTGGAGGCGGCAGCCCTGCTCGGTGAGGCTGCACGGCTTGCCAGTGATGAAGAGCTCGCCATCATTACGCCGCTGTGGCAATCCCTGGCGACCCAGATTGAAAATGTGCTGCCGCTTTCTGTTAATGCAGACGAAAAAAAGGCCCTGGAGAGAGCCAAAGAACTGCTGTTGGAGATGCCGGGGCAGGGTGAGAGTGCCCCGGAGCAGTGATATCTTTACTTGCCATTACTCGGTAGGATCGTGTTCGAAGGTGCGTCCCTGATGGGGGCGCGGGCGGAACAGATCACGGTCACGAAAGCGAACAAAAGCTTCTTCCCCATCGACGGTACTCTGGGATGACTGCGCTGCCTGGGCTTGCTGAGCCCGGCGCTGGAGTTTGCCAAGCCAAATCCTGCCAAACACACTGAGTAATGCAAAAGCCACAGCGCCTGCCAATAAGATAAAGGGCAGCATCACCAGGCTGAGACCCAGCACCACAAATCCTGCGATAAACATGGCCAGCCCGCGGAATCCGCTGAAGCGCTCACGCAAGGGGGGAGTGTGGAATTGACTGTAGATCATAATGCCTCCTGGGCGAATGTCGTGCTGACAGTCTGCGTAAAATGTGCACCATAATCACGTGAAATATGGTTAATCTTGCGTCCATTTGAGTTTGTCACCAAAGCTTTTACGGGCGCTTTGGGTGATAAGCTCGCGTATCCATCTGTGGCCGGGATCGCCGTCATTTCGTTGATGCCACAAGAGCACATAGGCCAGGGGCATAAAGTCAAAGGGGAGTGGCAGCATCTCCAAGGCGTAGAGTTTGGAGGCATGGCGCGCAAAGCTCTGAGGCAGGGTGAACACCAGGTCGGTATTGGCGCACACGCTGGCGGCGCCATAAAAGTCGGGCACGGTAGCGCATAGGTGCCGCTGCTTACCCTGGGTCGCCAAATAGTAATCCAACGCCCACCAATCGTTACCTTCGCAGCGTACCTGCACATGAGCCAACTCCAGGTAGCGGCTGAGGTCCCACTTTCCTTCCCCAAGCAGCGCTATGGCCGGGTGGCCCTTGCGTACCAAACAAATTTGTTGGTCCTGATAGAGTGTCTGATGGCAAATGCCTTCCGGCAGGCTGTCGATACGAAAGTTGGCTTCGGGCTGCAAATCGATACCGTCTATCCCAAAATCAATCTGCCCCAGCTGCAGATCGCTGATGGATTTTTCGTTCCACACGTAGGAATTGAGTCGCAGACCCGGCGCCATGGACAAGAGGGGGCCGATAAAGCCGGGGATCAACGTCTCGTACGCGCTTTCTACCATGGCAAAACTGAAGGTGCGGGTACTGCTGGCGGGATCAAAACTGGGTGGCATCACCAGCTGATTCAGCGCCTGCAATACTCCAGGCAGTCGCTCGGCCAATGCCAGTGCGTGGGCCGTGGGTTTCAGCCCGTGGGCCGTACGGGAAAACAGCGGATCGCCCAGGGTTTCCCTCAGTCGGCTCAGGCTCTTGGACAGGGCTGACTGGCTGAGATTCAGGCGCACAGCAGCGCGGGTGACACTTTGTTCTTCCAGCAGTACCTGCAGTACCACCAACAAATTCAGATCGATGCGTGTCAGCTTGTCCAGTTGCATGTGATATTCCAAAGGGGAATTTTTAAAAGTAATTTATACCATTTCTGTTCATACCATGGCAGGAGTAAACTTCATCTATAATTTTTCTTTACCAACCTGTGACTTGTCCATGCAACGAAATCTGCTGCCTATTTTGATGTCTCTGGTGCTGTTAAGCCCGCTGGCCATCGACATCTATCTGCCCTCAATGCCTGCCATGGCGCTGGATTTCAGCGTGGACGAGCGGCAGGTGCAGTCGACTCTGGTGCTGTTTTTGTTTGCCATGGGCGTTGGCCAGGTATTGATAGGCCCATTGGCCGACCGTTACGGTCGTCGTCCGGTGGCGCTCTTCGGCACAGTGCTCTATGTGATCAGCAGTCTGCTGGCCATGGCCGCTCTGGAGTTTGAATTGCTGCAACTGGCCCGCCTGCTACAGGGGCTTGCAGCCTGCTCCACTTCCATCGTTGCCTTCAGCGCAGTGCGGGACAGCTACAGTTCTGCCGACAGCGCCCGTATTTACAGTTACCTCAATGGTGCCATCTGCGTGATCCCGGCGCTGGCACCTACCCTCGGTGGCTTATTGGCTATTCAGTTTGGCTGGCGTTCGACCTTTGCCTTTATGGCCTTTTATGGGTTGGTGATGTTGTTGGTGGTGGGCTACCGCTTGCCGGAAACCCGTCCAGCCCATACTGAATCCGCAGGTCCTCTGTACCGCTGGGGACGTTATGCCCCTGTGCTCAAAAACAGCCATTTCATGTTTTATGCCGTGACCTGCATGGCCGCCATGGCCGCGATCCTTTGCTACGTTTCTTATTCGTCCATTTGGCTGATTGGCAAACTGGGTGTGTCTGAACTGGCGTTTTCGGGGCTCTTCGGTCTGAATGCCGTGGTGAACGTGGTGGCCTGTTTTGCAGCGCCCGTGGTGATCCGTAAGTTAGGGAACCGTCCAACCGTGTTGGTGGCGCTGGGCTTAATGATATTGGCATCGGTGCTGGAGCTGGTATTGCAACTGCCTGCATGGGCATCACCCATGGCTGCTTCTTTTGCTTTTATGTTGCCTATGATGCTGCTGTGTGTGGGTTTTGCATTCTTGCTTGGTCCCGCCACCAGTATGGCGCTGGCACCCTTCGGTGAGCGTGCCGGTACCGCCACGGCGCTGCTGGGCTTTATTCAAATGAGTGGGGCGTCTGTGATTACCGCACTGGTTCAACTCACACCGATGACCGCACCTTATGCCATTGGTTACACCATGGGCGGCCTGGCCTTGGTGCTGCTGGCCATCATGTTGATGCCACGGTTTGGCCATTGGCATCAGGAACCAAGTACTCATTGATACCCAGTTATCACCCTTTAGCCTGTCCGGGTTTCCCCGTGACGGGCTTTTTTTTATTATGGGCAAAATGCGTTGTAATGGGTGTTAATGGTGTCCCGGGATTTTTGTGTAAAGTGTCATTTTCCCCTTAGGGTCTGCGTGTGTGATGCCATATCGCCCGTTGCTGCCCACACCCGGGTCTGGGTCTTGCAGCATCCTTCCGAGGTGGAACATGGGAAAAACAGCGCGCGATTGCTGCCACTTATCCTCGACACGGCCAGGATTTTTGTTGGCGAGTCTGAGGCGGATTTTGCACAGCTGCGACAACAGCTTGAGGCGGAGAACTTAGCGCCTGTGTTGGTGTATCCGGCGGTTAAAGGTGAGGTAATCAGTCCTCTAACCGCGAACAGTCAGCAAGGCTCCAGGGTGCTGCTGCTCTTGGATGGAACCTGGCGTAAGGCGCTGAAAATGTATCACCTCAACCCCTGGCTGCATGCCTTACCCAAGTTATCGCTCACGCCGGACACACCATCGGCGTATCGGATCCGCAAAGCCAGCCGCAGTGACAGTCTCTCCACCCTGGAAGCGGCGGCCTGTGCTTTGTCCGTGCTGGAACCCGAATTGGATACCAGTCCCTTATTCAGGTGTTTCGATGCCATGATAAGCAAGCGCCTCGATGCCATGCCGGAAGCGGTGCGTAAAAGGTATTTGGCTGACTCTGAAAGCGAAACTGACAGATGAGTGCTCAGGGCGTCACTACCCGATGAAAGCCTCTTTTTAGTTGCGATCCCTGCCCGCTGGCCGGACAATAAGCTGCGGGAAACTCCAAGGGAAGGATGTATATGACTGTATCAAAACTGCTGCTTACGCTCTGGGTAGCTGTTGCCGTGACAGCGCCACTGCACGCCGCCGACGATAGCAAACCCCGGTTGGTGATGAAGGCCGATAAGGCCCGGGAACAGGCGCAGAAAACCGAGGCGGAGCAGCTGGAAAAGGCCCGCGCCGCCGCGGCCGAGACCTCAAGCCGTGAGGCCGATGTGCTGAAACGTCAGCAGCTGGGCGAGTGGGAGGATGCGCAGCGAGATAAGGCCGCAGCCCAGTTCGATGAACGTGAAACTCGCGAGCAAAAATACCTGCGGGAAGCACAAGAAGCGGCCAAAAAAGAGCGCAAGATACCCAAACCATGAGTTTTTCCTGTTCCCTGTGTGGTGGCAACGACTTATATCTATTTGCCGAAGACCGACGTCGCCCCTATTACCGCTGCCGCTGCTGCGCCCTGGTGCAGGTGCCTGCGCCTTTTCATTTAAGCGCTGAAGAGGAAAAGGCCGAGTACGACAAACATGACAATGGCGAAGACAGTCCGGGTTATCGCAGCTTTTTAAGCCGGACGCTCACCCCCTTGTTGCCACGTCTTAACCCCGGCGACAAAGGCTTGGATTATGGCTGCGGCGCCGGCGCTCTGCTCGCTAAAATGGCCGCAGAGCAAGGGTTTGAGTTTGCGGCGTACGATCTCTACTACTTTCCGGACCGCGCCGTGCTGACAGACCGGTATCAATGCGTGACCCTCACCGAAGTGATTGAGCACGTAGCCGACGCCCGCGCCTTGTTGGATGAGCTCTCAAGTCTGCTGGCACCGGGGGCCTTGCTTGCCATCATGACCAAGCGGGTGCTTTCGGCTGAGGCGTTTGGCCGTTGGCACTATAAAAACGACCCCACTCATATCAATTTCTACTCTGATGAAACCTTTGCCTGGATAGCGGCGGAGCGTGGCTGGGCACTGGAAATTGTCGATAAAGACGTGGTGTTTTTACGCTCCCCAAACTGACGGGGATACAACGTCTTTGCTGTGATGGTTGGCCCAGTCTCACCCATGGATTGGATAGCGTCAGCCAGCCGGTATCACTTTCATTTACAATTTTTAAACCTCAATCTTGCTGTCCTCCCTTGCTGGCGCTGGTGAAATTGCTTTTAAATGGCGGATTAACCAAAGAAATACACCATTTAACTACTTGGAGCAGGAAGCGAGATGAAGCGAACGCTATCAGCCCTGGCTCTGGCAATGGGGCTGGCAATGGCCCCCATGATGAGCCAGGCCACCACTGCCGCCGATATCAAGAGTTTTACTCTGGATAACGGCATGAAAATCATGGTGCTGGAAGATGCATCCATCCCCAACGCCAACATGTATCTGTTCTGGAAAGTGGGCTCGCGCAATGAAGCTCCGGGTATTACCGGTATCTCTCACTTCTTCGAGCACATGATGTTTAACGGCTCGAAAAAGTACGGTCCCAAGATGTTTGACCGGACCATGGAAGCCGCCGGTGGCGCCAACAACGCCTACACTACCGAAAACCTGACCGTGTACACCGACTGGTTCCCCGCCTCGGGCCTTGAAACCATTTTCGACCTGGAAGCCGACCGCATCGCCAATCTGGACATCAATGCCGACATGGTTGAAAGCGAGCGCGGCGTGGTGACGTCTGAGCGCAGCACTGGCCTTGAAAACTCCAACATCCGCGCCCTGATGGAGGAGCTTAAAGGTGTAGCTTTCCGTGCTCACCCTTACAGCTGGCCCGTGATTGGCCATGAGTCAGATATTGCCGCCTGGACCCTGGACGACCTGGTGCAGTATCACAAGACTTACTACGCCCCCAACAATGCCGTCGTGGTGATTGCCGGTGATGTGAAACTGGACGAAGTTAAGTCCCTGGCAAACCGGTATTTCGCCCCTATTCCTGCCCAGGCACCTCCCCGTGAAGTGAAAACCGTGGAGCCGCTGCAAAAGGGTGAGCGCAGAACCTTTATTCACAAGCCTTCTGCCAGCACGCCCAACGTGATGATGGCCTACCATGTTCCAGCAACATCCCACGAAGACTACTATGCTCTTGAATTGCTGGCGGGCATTTTGAGCGCCGGTAACAGCTCGCGCCTGTATCAATCTATGGTCGACAGTCAGTTGGCGCTGGAAGCAGATACCTATTTCCCCATGTCGTTCGATCCCAACCTCTTCTACCTTTACGCCGTGGGTGCTCCCGGTGTGAAGGCCGATGCGCTTGAGCAGGAGCTTATTGCCCAAACCAATCGCATCGCCGCCGAGGGTGTAACCGAGCAAGAGCTTGAAAAAATCAAAAACATCAAGCTGATGGATTTCTATCGCACCATGGAAACCATCAACGGTAAAGCCAATACCCTGGGTACCTACGAACTCTTCTTTGGCAGCTTCGATAAGTTGTTCAATGCCCCTGAGGCCTACAACAAGGTTACCATCGCCGACATTCAGCGCGTGGCGCAAACCTATCTGAAACGGGCCAACCGCAGTGTGGCCGTGCTGTCTGCCGAGGAGGAAATGGACAAATGATGCAATATAAACCTCTGTTGATTGTGGCAGCTCTGGCCCTGGCCGGCTGCGCCGCTACCCAGGACGTTAAGCACACTCAGGAACCTGCTGCCGCAGCCTTTCAGCTGCCCGCCTATGAAAAGGTGACCCTGGATAACGGCCTGACGGTGTTTTTGATGCAGCAAAAAGAAGTGCCCCTGATCACAGTAAACGCCGTAGTACGTGCCGGTGCGGTGAACGACACCAGTGCCGGTATCTCTGCGCTGACGGCCGAAGGCCTGATGCTCGGCAGCGCTGGCAAGTCCAAGCGTGATATCGAAAACCAGGTGGATTTTCTGGGTGCCAGCTTAAGCGCAGAAGCCGGTAAGGAAGGCAGCTATATCAGTGCCAAGTTCATGGCCAAAGATCTGGACACCATGCTGCCGCTGTTTGCCGATGTGCTGCTGCGTCCCGACTTCGATGCCACCGAATTCGACAAGCTCAAGCAGCGCGAAGTGGGTGGACTGATCCAGGCCAAAGAAAGCCCAAGAGCCGTGGTTGGCAACTACTTCGGCAAACTGGTGTATGGCCAGCACCCCTATGGCAACGCCAGCGGTGGTAACAGTGAGTCGGTTGCCGCTATTACTCTGCCACAGGTTCGTGCCTTCTATACCGGCTTCTATCAGCCCGGTAACACCTCTATTTCCGTGGTGGGTGATTTTGATGTGGCGGACATGAAGGCCCAGCTGAAGCGCACCTTCGGTGATTGGCGCTCAGATGCAGCTCCCCAACAGCAATCCCTGAAACAAGGTCTGCCGGTGCTGGCAAAGAGCCGTGTGCTCTTGGTGGACAAGCCAGACGCCATGGAGACCACTTTCCTGATTGGTGGCATGGGCATTTCTGAAGATAACCCCGACGCTGTGGGCTTAACCGTGGTAAACACTATTCTGGGTGGTCGCTTTACCTCCTGGCTCAATGACGAGCTCAGGGTGAATGCCGGTCTGACCTATGGTGCCCGCTCCGGTTTTGCGTCTTACCGCGACAGTGGTCTGTTCCAGATAAGCACCTTCACCAAAACCGACACCACGGAAGCGGCCATCGACCTGGCGCTCAAGACCTACGCCCGCCTGTGGGAGCAGGGCATAGATCAGGCAACTCTGGATTCCGCCAAGGCCTACGTGAAGGGTCAGTTCCCGCCCAGATTTGAAACCAGCGGCCAGCTGGCCGGGCTGTTGTCTGACATGTACCTCTATGGCTTTGATAACAGTTATATCAATGACTTCGAGCGTAAAGTTGACAGCCTGACCCTGGAGGAAACGCAGCGTTTGATTGATACCTACTTCCCCAAAGACAAGCTGCAGTTTGTGCTGATTGGCAATGCGGCCAAGGTGGCACCTATCGCCGCCAAATACGGGGAAGTCAACCAGGTGAACATCAAGGATGTAGGATTCGGCGGCTAACACCGAATCCCTTCAGAGAAAAAGGGCCTGCTGTTGCAGGCCCTTTTCATTTTCTGGGCAGCGCGGCGAAGAGAATTATCTGTTCTACACTTAAGTCCAAGATGGTGGCTGCAGTCGGAATGTGGCCGGGATTCAATCCAGACCAAGAAGGAATGGAAGAAGGTCATGAAAAATCAAGAACATGCCCAAGATGAAGATTCGCTGTCTATGGAAAGCCTGGAAGCGGCCTTGCTGGGAGAGGGCGACTGGTTGCATGTGCAGGAAACGGTCAAATTGTTACTGCTTTCCATGGCCCAGATAGAATTGACTCTCACGGATGGGGATTACAATGTCACCGGCTTGGGCCAGCAGTTTACCGATATGGCGTCTCACCTGCGGCAGGTAAATCTTTATCTGGCCAATCAACCCGACACGCCGAAAGACATTATCAAGCACGGCATCATGCTCGAAACCGAAATCGACAAGGGGGTGGTGGCCTTTCAATTTTACGACCGCCTGTCCCAGCGGCTGCAACATGTAGTGACCGGGCTTGCCCTCACGGAGGATCTGCTCTGTGACGATAAAAAGCGCTTGCAGGGTGAGGAGTGGCTACGGGTACAAAAGCAGATTAAATCCACATACTCCCTTGAATGTGAACGCAAAATGTTCGATCTTGTGCTCCAGGGTATGCCACTTCATGAAGCCTTGGCGCTGTATCGGGATGAACATCTTTACCGCAAAGACGATATCGAACTCTTTTAGCTCAGCTCTTCTTGCCTTGTCTGCGTCGCTGCCGCTGGCGGCAGCAGAGATGCCCTTTGCCGATTGGTGTACCAGTCTTGCCGGGCAATGGCAGGGCACCGGCGCCCGTCCCGGTGAGGTGCCAAAGTCCGTAACCACCCAGGCCATGTGCAGTGCCGATCGCCAGCAGCTTATTTTCAGCGTTAGCCGTGGGGCGCGTTTTTCCAACAGTGAAACCTGGTGGTTTCGCCGTCAGGGAGACAGAGTCCTGCTGACTTACTTTAATGGCGTTACCGAAGACAAGGGGCAGGAGTTCAGCCTCTATCGTCGCGGCGGCGGTTACTCACTGTTGGGTGAGGGTGTGGTGAATGAGCGCCCGGCTCTGATACAGCTGCTGTTTGAACCCAAAGACCAGGGCTGGCAGTGGCTGCAGCAATCCCGATTTCTCGACGATGATATTGAGCAGTACAGGCTCTACCGTGGGGTATCTTTGCAGCCTTTACCGGCCTCAACAGGGAGTCAAGGCCTTGAGGTTAACTAGGGGCCATTAACGTGCACCACCAAAGCCCTGCTGACGCCAGGCTTCGTAGCTGATAATGGCTACTGCGTTGGATAGGTTTAGGCTGCGGCTCGATTCCACCATGGGAATACGCAACCGCTGCTCGGTGGGCACCGAGTTGATGATGTCCATTGGCAGGCCGCGGCTCTCGGGGCCAAACAGCAGTACATCGCCTGCTTGATACTCAAGCTCAGTATGGGGCCGACTGCCCTTGGTGGTGCAGGCCAGAATGCGCCGCCCCGCCATGGCTTCAAGGAAGCTCGGGAAGTCCTTATGGCGGGTTACCCGGGTCATGTCGCTGTAATCCAGCCCGGCGCGGCGCAGCTTTTTCTCTTCTAAATCAAACCCCAAAGGTTCAATCAGGTGCAGTTCGCAGCCATTGTTGGCGCACAGGCGAATAATGTTGCCCGTGTTGGGGGCGATTTCGGGTTCATAGAGGGCGATGTGGAACATGGATGCCGGCATCAGATCTGAGTTGGGCTGGAGTATAACAAAGCCGGGTGGCTGCGCCCAAAAAAACAGGCCCCCAGTATGACTGGGAGCCTGGATTAAACGGCAGTAGGTTAGAGTTTAAGGTGCTTCGACAGCGGCAGTTCACGATACCGTTTGCCACCGGCTGCCACAATGGCGTTGGTCAGTGCCGGGGCGACCGGTGGCACGCCGGGCTCACCCACGCCGCCGGGCACGGCGCTGGAGGCGATGATTTCGGTGGCAATTGGCGGGCAATGTGGCAGCCTGAGCAGCGGGTAGTCATGGAAGTTTGACTGGGTCACGGCGCCCTGGTCGAAATCGATTTCACCAAAGAGCGCAAGGCTTAAGCCAAACACGACTGCGCCTTCCATCTGGGCGGCCACCCGGTCGGGGTTAACCACGGTGCCCGCATCCATCAGGGCGATGGCGTCCACCACGGTGAGTTTGTCACCTTCAAGTCGTACCTTGATGGCCACGGCGGCATAGGCAACAAAGCTGCGGTGAATGGCAAAGCCCCAACCTTCGTTTTTGCCGGCGGGTTTTTGTGCCGTCAGCGCTTCGGCGCGGTCAATCAGCTTAAGGTAGCGGCCCACATCCACCGGATGACGGCTCTGCTCTTCACCATAGTTGCCATATTCAAAGCCTTGATTGGCAAAGTTTTCAACCCGCGCCTTGCCGAGTAGTTCCCGCCATTGGGCGGTGCAGGATTTACCATTGGCAATGGCGAGTTCGTCCACAAAGCTGCCCACCCCAAAGCCGTGCTGAATGTTGCTTACCGACCTTAACCAACCGATGCGGGTGTGGGTTTCGGCCTTGACGGCTTCGCAGCGCACGGCATTGATATCCCAGGGGATATCGGTAAAGCCCAGGTCCAGTTCGAACGGCTGCGGGGTATCCACAGCACTGTCGAAGGTGCTGCCGATGGAGGGGAAGGCAGTGCGCGACAACATCGCCTGCACCTTGCCCTTTTCATCGATGCAGGCCTGATAGTACTGGGCGCTGATGGCGTGCAGATAACCGTTTCTGAGTTCGTCTTCCCGGCTCCATTGCACCAGCACAGGTTTGTTGATTTTGCTGGAAATAAACGCGGCTTCGACACTGAAATCCGGCTTGGACTTGCGACCAAAACCGCCGCCGAGCAAGGTCACGTTTACCTTCACCTTGTCTTCGTCGATACCCAGCATGCCAGCCACATTCTGTTGAGTGCTTTGGGGCGTTTGGCTGCTGGCCCACAGCTCACAGCCATTTTTATCCACGCTGGCAATCACCGCCGGTGGCTCCATGGGCGCGTGGGCAAGATAGGGCACAGTGTATGTGGCGCTGACCATCTTGTCCTCTGGCCAGCTGGCAGGTTGGCTGCCAAGCTCTCGGGCCACTTTACCAGGCTCCTGCACCCTTTGTTTGAGGGTATCGAGATAAGCCTTGCTGTTATGGGTGTCGTTGGCACTTTTACTCCAACTGAGCTTGAGGGCTTTTCGGCCTTCCAACGCACTCCAGGTATTGCTGGCCACCACGGCCACGCCGCCCAGCGGCTGAAACGCCGGTGCGCCTTTGGGTACCGGTAGGGTGACAATATCCAGCACACCCGCCACCTTGCGGGCGGCGCTGTCATCCAAGGACTCAAGCTGACTGCCAAACACTGGTGGACGGGCTATGACGGCGTATACCAGCCCCTCGGGGCGGTTGTCGGCGCCATAGATGGCGCGGCCACCCAGCATGTCGTCCATGTCGACAATGGTGTGTCCTTTGCCGATTTGGGTGAACTTATCCGGGGTTTTGAGGGTAAGGGTTTTGGCATCCGGCATGGGCAGTTTGGCGGCGGCCATGGCGAGCTCGCCATAGCTTAAGCGTTTGTCGCTGCCCTTGTGATGTACTGCGTGGGCCTTGGCATAGACCTCGCTTACAGGCACCTGCCAGCTCTCGGCGGCAGCCTGCTCCAGCATGTGTCTTGCCATGGCGCCCATCTCGCGCATCTTATCGAAGCCTTTGCGGATACTGCGGCTGCCATCGGTGTTTTGGCTGCCGTAGCGTTTGTCCGCGAGACCTTGCACTACGACGACCTTGTCCCAGTCGGCTTCCAGCTCGTCGGCCAGAACCTGCACAATACCTGTGCGTATGCCCTGGCCCATCTCTGAGCGGTGGCAGGTGAGATAGACCCGGTTGTCTTCGCCGATGGCGATGAAAAGGTTGAGCCGCTGTTCATCGCCAAAAGCGGCGGTTTGCGCCGCCAGCATGGGGCTCCAGCCGAGGCCCGAAGCCCCCAGCATCAGGGCGCCGCCCGAGGCACCAAAGAGTTTGAGCACATCGCGGCGGCTGAAGTTTTCAATGGCAGTAAACTTGCTCATGACTTGGCCTCCTGCTTGCCCTGATAGTCCTTGATGGCGGCGCGTATACGGGTGTAGGTGCCGCAGCGGCAGATGTTGCCTGCCATGGCCTCGTCAATCTGGCTGTCGCTGGGACGTGGATGCTTGCTGACCAGTGCAGCCGCTGACATTAACTGGCCCGCCTGACAAAAACCGCATTGGGGCACCTTATGGCGGCGCCAGCTGTCTTTAAGCTGTTCATCCGCCAAGCCTTCGATGGTGGTCACCGATTTGCCTTCCAGGCTTTTGATGCTGGTGAGACAGGCGCGCATCGGCTCGCCGTCAACATGCACTGTGCAGGCACCGCAAAGCCCTGCGCCGCAGCCGTATTTGGTGCCGGTTAACCCCATCAGATCCCGGAGCGCCCACAGGAGCGGCATCTTGGGGTCGGCGTCCAGGGTGAACAAACGGCCGTTGATTTTAAGTGATGTCATGGGTCACTCGCTCCTTGTGCTCACGAAGCGCCCGAAATCGGCGCGGGTGTCTATATCGATGCTGGCGCCGGGTAGCGCCATCCATCCCAGTTGTTGTTGTTTTTGCAAAGATTTCAAAATCCCCTTGGCGCCTCTGTCGCCGCTGAGACGGGTCAGCTCACCAAAGTCGGCACGGTTGAAAATCGCCGGTGCACCGGGGGCATCCAGATACCAGGAGGCGGTGGTTTTACCGGACTCCTGCCAACTTTGGATAAGGGACTCATAGTCTTCAGAGCTCAATAGCGCGTGGTCGGCCAGTGCCAGCAGCAAGGCGTCGGCGTCTGTGCCGAGCGCCGCTTTCGCGGCTGTGGCAATACTGTGGCCAAGCCCCAGCTGCCAATCGGGGGAGGGGATAATGGCGGTATCCTTGGGTAAAAGTTGCCTTAATGTGGCGCCGTGGCCACCGAGGCATACCTGCACCGGCAGGATCTGGGTATCGCAGCTGCTGCGCACCTGGCTCAACGCGTTAAAGCTGCGGCCAAGTAAGGTGGTGCCACCAGGCAGCGGCATAGCGAGCTTGACCCCTTCGAAGCGGCGCGAGCCACCTGCCGCGAGCAAGACGGGTAAGAGTTTCATGCAAGGCCTCCGCTTTTGAATTTGCCAACGGACGAGCTTTTGCCGAACAGGCTCGCCTGGCAGGCGGCGAGGATAGACAGGGCTATATCCGCCGGCAGTTCGCCGCCTAAGTCCATACCTGCCGGGCTTGCCGGTAAGCAGCAAAAATCATCCCAGCGCAAAGCTGCCGTTTTTAACAGTTTTTCTCCCCTGTGGCGGGGCCCCAGGAGTGCAAGGTACGTAAGCGGCAAGGGACTGAGTTTGGGCAATATAGCGGCGTCGAGCTCCAGGCTGTGGTGCATCACCACCGCCATGTCGATACTGGCAAGAAAGTCAGGCGTCAGCGCATCGGCTTCCGCTTTTAGCAGTTCACAGCCTTCAAAGTCGCAGGGGCGGGCGTAGCTGGTTCGGGGGTCGACAATGCTGATACGCCATTCGAGCTGGCGTGCCATTTGTGCCAGTGGCCGGGCATCCATGCCGCCGCCGAAGATGGCCAGGTGTGGCCTTGGGCGAACCGGCACCACCAGCAGCTCAGATTGTTGACTGCCGCTTTGCGGATTGAGCATTAAGCGGCCGGGACGGCTGAAGTCCGCTGCAGGAAAAGGTGCGTCTGCGTCAGGATAAAAGTGGGCGCGAAGATTGTCGGCAGACACACGGTTTTGCGGCAGAACCAGGCACCAAAACCCGCCATTGCCGCTGGCGAGGGCATCGCTCATGGCGGCGAATTGCAATTGCTGATTGGTTGCGGTTAAGGGCAGCAGCAAGATATCCACCAAGCCGCCGCAGCCAAGACGGTAGCTGGCATCAGTCTCGTCTCTGGCATCATAACGGCCAAGCACAGCGCAGTTTCCGGCGAGCGCTTTTTGGGCCTGACGACGAAGATCGGCCTCAAGACAGCCGCCACTTAACATGCCAAGGCTTGGCCCTGAGGGGTGAAACAGCATCATGGCGCCGGATTTGCGGTAAGCGCTGCCTTCCACCGAGGCAATCACCGCCAGTACCCAATTGGCATCCGGGTCGCTGCGCCAGGCATCCAAGAGTGAATCCAAACGGTTGGCCATCTGTCCCTGCATCCTGTTGGCGTAAAGTTTTAACCTAGCAAAAGGTGCCTGAATTTAGAAGGCGCTTAAGTTTTGCCAAATGTTTCTTTCAACTTTCTTAATAAACAAAACCCCGACCGGGGTCGGGGTTTCGAGCGGGTTGATGAAGGTTAAAAGAATCCCAGCGGATTGGTGTCGAAACTCACCAGTAGATTTTTGGTGTTCTGGTAGTGAGACAGCATCATCTTGTGGGTCTCACGGCCGATGCCCGACTTTTTATAGCCACCAAAGGCAGCGTGGGCAGGGTAGGCGTGGTAGCAGTTAATCCACACCCGACCAGCCTGAATGCCGCGGCCCATGCGCTGGGCCAGATTCATGTCGCGGGTCCAGACACCGGCACCAAGGCCATACTGGGTATCGTTGGCAATGGCCAATGCTTCGGCTTCGTCTTTGAAGGTGGTAACCGATACCACGGGGCCAAAGATCTCTTCCTGGAACACCCGCATCTTATTGTGGCCTTTGAGGATGGTGGGCTGGATGTAATAACCACCTTTTTCGGGGCCGTCCTGTAGTTTGAATTCTCCGCCCATCAGTACTTTGGCGCCTTCAGCACGGCCAATGTCCAGATAGCCTAAAATTTTGTCGTATTGCTCGCGGGATGCCTGGGCGCCCACCTGGGTGTCGGTATCCAGCGGGCTGCCCTGACGAATTGTTTTGGCACGCGCAATGACCTTCTCAATAAAGGCATCGTAAATGGATTCCTGCACCAGTACCCGGCTTGGGCAGGTGCACACTTCGCCCTGGTTGAAGAAGGCCAGCAACATCCCCTCGATGGCCTTGTCGAGGTAGTTGTCTTCGTGGTTCATCACATCGGCAAAGTAGATGTTGGGCGACTTGCCGCCAAGTTCCACGGTTGAGGGGATCAGGTTTTCCGCGGCGCATTTGAGGATGTGATTACCCACCTCAGTGGAGCCGGTAAAGGCCAGTTTTGCGATGCGCTTGCTGGTGGCGAGGGCGGCACCGGCTTCGGCGCCAAAACCATTAACCACATTGAGTACGCCGGGGGGCAGCAGATCTTCGATAGTCTCCAAAAGCACCATGATGGAGGCCGGTGTTTGCTCGGCAGGCTTGAGCACTACACAGTTACCCGCCGCCAGCGCCGGGGCGATTTTCCAGGCCGCCATCAGCAGGGGGAAGTTCCAGGGGATAATTTGCCCGACCACGCCCAAAGGCTCAGGGAGGTGGTAGCTCACGGTATTAGCATCAAGGTCTGCCGCGCTGCCTTCCTGGGCGCGGATACAACCGGCGAAATAACGGAAGTGGTCAACAAATAAAGGCAGGTCGGCGTTCAGGGTCTCGCGCACCGCTTTGCCGTTTTCCCAGGTTTCCACCACGGCGAGACGTTCGAGATGCTGCTCGACCCTATCGGCAATTTTCAAAAGCAGATTGCTGCGCTCGGTTACCGAGGTTTTGCCCCAGCTGTCTTTGGCGGCATGGGCGGCATCGAGGGCGAGCTCGATGTCGCGATAGTCAGAGCGGGCCGCCTGACAAAACACCTTGCCATCCACAGGCGAGACGTTATCAAAGTACTCGCCACCCACGGGGGGCACCCACTTGCCGCCAATAAAGTTGTCGTATCTGGCCTTGAATGAAGCGATGGCACCCGCTGTGCCCGGAGCGCTGTAAATCATCTGCTTGTCCTTTTTTGCTGTTGAGAGTGTCTTGTTGTTGTGATTGTTCCGACGGTGCAATCAGCCCGTTGGTGAACCACCTCTATCGCAAAGGATGGGCCATAATTGTTCAACTTGTCGGCAATTCGACCTAACAGTATGATGAAAATCTTATTTTCGAATATACGCAGCAGCGGGTCAGCCGAAGGATTGGCGTGGCGACCGAAGTCGTATTGTTGCGCCTTGGCACAGTTGTTATAAGTGACTGTGCTGAAACGGAACACAGGAGCACACCGATGAAATCTGCCGTACAGCCCTGGCTTGCCGACTCTTGGCGTCGCAGTGAAGGTGCCGGTCTCAGTGAAACCCGGCCCGGAGAACTCAAGCTCTCCCGGGTCGAACTGGATGAGCGTTGTGAGCGCCACCGTCAGCTTATCGCATTGGTGGAATCCGAAGCCTTGCCGCTGTTTACCCGTCTGATGGCCCACACCGACAGCAGGCTGATTTTGTCGGACGCCGAGGGTTTTGTGCTGCGTCACTGGGGACTGTCGCGTTACTCCGACCGTCTGGCCAACGTGGCGCTGGACTGCGGCGTCAATTGGCTCGAAGAGCACAAGGGCACCAATGCCATAGGCACAGCGCTCAGGGCCAAAGAAGCGCTCTCTGTTGTGGGTGAGCAGCACTTTTGCCGCCCTCACCGCTTTATGAGCTGCACCGCCAGCCCAATTTTTTCGCCGTCCGGCGAACTGATTGGCGCCCTCGACATTACCTCCGAGCGGCTCAAGCACAATCAACAAACCTTATTGCTTATCTCCAGCCTGGCGCAGCAGGTGGAAACCGCACTCTTGTGTTCGCTGCCCGGTGGCCGCTTTCGGGTGGATTTGGCGGCTAGTCGTCAACTGCTCAGTTCCGGCTGGCAGGGCATCCTGATTGCCGATGATGAGGGCCGCCTGCTTGGGCTTAATCCCATGGCGCGCCAGTACCTTGGTGGCGCCTCGCCCGGTATGCAGTTGGGAGAGCTGCTGGGGGACGACTGGCGTGCGCAGCAGGCGCAGTGCCTTCGCGGCGAGTTGCATTTGGCCACCTCGGCTATTGGCGAGGGCGCCTTATGGATTCAAACCAATAAGGCCAGCAGTTTGCACGGTGTCAAGCCTCTGCGCTTTCACGATCCACAGCTGGAAACCGCCTGGCAGCAGGCGCGCAAGGTCGTCAGCCGTAAGATCCCGTTGCTGGTACAGGGCGAAACCGGGGTGGGTAAAGAGCACTTCGTGCGCCAGCTGTATCAGGACAGTCGCCTCGATGGCGAGCTGGTGGCGGTGAACTGTGCCGCCTTGCCCACCGAGCTGATAGAGGCCGAACTCTTTGGTTATCAGGGCGGCGCCTTTACCGGCGCGTCACGTCAGGGGCACCTTGGCAAGGTACGTCAGGCCGACGGTGGCTTTCTGTTTCTGGATGAAATTGGTGAGTTGCCGCTGGCGGCACAGGGCCGGCTGTTGCGGGTACTGCAGGAGCGTGAAGTGACCCCTGTGGGTGGCCTCAAAAGCCATAGGGTAGATATTCAGGTGGTCGCAGCCACGCATATGGATTTGGCCGAGATGGTGCGCGATGGCCGCTTTCGTGAAGACCTTTATTTCCGTCTCAATGGTCTGCAGGTAAGCCTGCCGCCACTGAGGCAGCGGGCCGATAAGTCACGGCTGATCCACAAGCTGCACCGACAGTACCGGGTCAATCCGCCGGGAGATGAGCAGCGGCTGTGCCCACAGTTGCTGGCATTGCTGGAGGCATATGCCTGGCCTGGCAACCTGCGGGAGTTGGATAACCTGATGCAGGTGGCTTGCCTGATGGCTGAAGGCGAGCGCGAGCTGAGTCAGGCGCACTTGAGTGATGCCCACAGAAGGGCACTGATGCAAGCGCGTCCCTTTTATTCGGGCAGGATGAACTCGGAAAGCAGCCAATCCTCAGCAGAATCAAGCCTTAAGGCAGAGCTTGATGGGCGTATTCAAAACACCCTGGCCGACTGCGACGGCAATATCAGTGAAGCGGCTCGCCGCCTTGGGGTAAGCCGCAACCTGATTTACCGCAGTCTTAAGCGTACCGACAGTTAGCCGCAACACCAAAGGCACAGCCGATTGTCGGACGCAAGTTCAGAAAGTTAACGCGGCAAGCAAATCGTTACGCACAGGCCGCCGGTTGGCCTGTTTTGGGCGCTGATGCTGCCGCCCTGGGCTTCGATGGCCGCCGCGGTAATGGCGAGGCCAAGCCCCCAACCGCCGCTCTCACGCTCGCGGGACTTATCGGTGCGATAGAAAGGACGGAAGATGGCTTCGAGTTCGGCGTCAGCCACGCCGGGGCCATCATCACAAATTTGAATTTCAATGCGGTCCTGAGTGTCTGTCACAGTCAGACTGACCTGCAGCCTGGCGTAGCGGATGGCGTTACGCAGCAAATTTTCCACCGCCCGTGCCAATAACTTGGGGGTGTGGCTTAACAGCAGGTTGTCGTCCATTTCAATGGCCAGATGCTTGCCGCATTCGCTGGCTTCAAACTCCGCATCATCCAATACCTGGCCGAGGGTCTCGGCAAGTTCGATGTCAACTTTGGCCTCGGTGGCGCCCATGGTCACCCGGGAGAGAGTCAACAGCTCGGCTATCAGGGCATCGAGCTGCTCGGCCTCGTGGGCAATACGGTTTAGCTCATTACTGTCCTGACCTCGCTTGCGTGCCAATGCCAGCGCCAGCTGCAGCCGGGTCAGGGGGGTGCGCAGCTCGTGGCTGATGTCCCCCATCAGTCGCTGCTGATTGTTGACCTGCTGCTCAATGGCTTCGGCCATGGCGTTGAAGGCATGGCCCAGCTGGCCCAACTCATCCCGGCGATTCAGGGTGGCTTCATCGACCCGGCTGCCAAGGTTGCCCCGTGCCAAGGCATCGGCGCTTTGTTTCAACATCTTAAGGGGCCTGCCAAGGTGCCATGCCAGCAGGCCGCACAAGAGCCCCGAGACCAACACCGCGAGCCCCAGTGTCAGCAACTTGTGCTCGATAAAAAACAGGAACAGTGGCCGTGGATGCTGCCCTGGCACCCGGCCATAGAGGTGGTATTCCTTACCATCGACATGGAACTCCTTGGGGCCAAACACCATTTCATCGCGGAACTGATACATGATGGGGCGCTCGGCTTCTTCGGCGAGCAGGATAAATTTACGCAGAGAGCGGGGTTGGCGCTCGCCGAGAATGCGGCCTTCCTCATTGGTGATAAATACCCGCATGGGCTTGCCGTCGGCGTGACGCGAGCGCTCCCAGCGCCGCATCCGCTCTGGCTCCATCAGTTCAGGCTCCCGCTCAATCGCCCTGGCAATCTTATCCAGAGTCTGTTGCAGCTCTTTGGGAATGGGGGTGGATTCCCGCTGCTGTTGCAGCAGTGGCAGGCTGCCTACGGCAACCAGCACCACAGAGCTGCATAGCCAGAAACCGAGCAGCAGTTTGATAAAGAGGCGATTGGGCAGGGTTTGGGTGTTCATTTCAGCCAGATATATCCCTTACCACGGATGGTTTTTACCCTGGGGCGACCATCGCTGCGCTCGGGCAACTTCTTGCGCAGGTTCGACAGGTGCATATCCAGGCTGCGGTCAAAGGGCATCAGGCGCTTGCCGAGCACGGTTTCACTCAGGGTTTCTTTACTCACCAGTTCGCCTGCCTGTGAAGCCAGCTGCAGCAGCAGGGCAAATTCGGTACCTGTGAGATTGATAAGGCTCTGGGCGCACCAGGCTTCCTGGCGGCTGGGATCTAATTTCAGGTCACCAAGTTGTATCTCTTCCGGTGGCTGACTCTGTGGTGTGCCCGGCTGAGCCCGGCGCAAAATGGCACGAATGCGGGCCACCAACTCGCGGTCGTTGAAGGGCTTGGGCAGATAGTCATCGGCGCCGATTTCAAGCCCCACGACCCGGTCGATATCATCACCGCGGGCGGTGAGCATAAGCACCGGCGTTTGTTTGTGGTTACGCAGCTGTTTAAGCACTTCAAAGCCATTCAATTTAGGCAGCATCACATCCAGCAGAATGAGGTCAAAGTGGCTGCTGACGGCCTTGCTGAGTCCTTCGGCGCCATCGTGGGCGAGGGTGAGGACAAAGCCTTCCAGCTCCAGTAATTCTTTTAACAGCTCAGACAAACCTGGATCGTCATCAACAAGCAACAAGTGATTCATTTAACCTCCGGGATCAGGACTCCCAGTATAACCAGCCGTACGTCAATGGGTGTTTTACCTTTGTAAGTCTGTGTAAAGAAGCAGGCGGCGCCGATCTTTACACTTTTTTACCCGTGCGACACCCTTGTTGACATTGACCACAATACACTGGGAACTGTCGAAACACACAAGTCCCACCAATCACAATGAGGTGATATATGAACAAGTTAATGATCAAACGTGGTCTGATTGCGCTGGTTGCCAGCAGTGCGCTGCTCGGTAGTGTCGCCATGGCCAATCCCCATCACGAAGGGGGTCATGAAGGTCGCCCCATGATGGACAATATGCGCCACATGTTCCGTGGCCTGGATCTGACCGATGAGCAAAAGACTCAGTTCCGTGAGCTGATGAAGGCCCATAAAGACGAGCGCAAAGCCCAGCGCGAAGGCAAAGATGAGGCCACCCGCACGGCTCATCATGAGCAGATGAAAGCGCTGATGAGTGCGGCGACCTTCGACGAAGCGGCGGCCAAGGCCCTGATTGCCGAGCGCCAGGCCAAGGGTGAAGCCCGTGCACTGGAAGCCATGAAGCTGCAGCATCAGATGTATCAACTGCTGACCCCTGAGCAAAAAGCCAAGTTTCAGGCCCGGTTTGACGAGCGCAAAGCCGACCGGGAAGAGCGTCGTAAAGAACGCCAGGAAGCGTTTTAAGCCAAGGTACAGCTTGCCCTGACACACCGGCGCCTTGCGCCGGCTCGCGTTTCCCGACCCAGAACGGGCGTAGCTGCACAAAATTTGTTATAAGAGAACCACCTGCTTTGTGTGGTTCTTTTTATGTCTGCGGAACGAAATTATGCCTTCTGGGTCAAGCTTGCCAGCCGCGCGGCGGTGGCAACGGCCCTGACACTGATTGTGATAAAACTGCTGGCCTGGCTTTGGTCCGGCTCGGCCAGTATGCTGGCATCGCTTACCGACTCCTTCGCCGATGCCCTGGCGTCCATCGTGAATTTCATTGCCATCCGTTATGCGTTGACACCGGCAGATGATGAGCACAGGCATGGCCACGGTAAGGCTGAGCCGTTGGCGTCCCTGGCGCAGTCGGCGTTCATCTTGGGATCTGCCTTCCTGTTGCTGTTTCATGGCGCCGAACGGCTCCTGAGTCCCGCGCCGCTGGAGCATGCCATCCTGGGTATTTGGGTCTCCGCCATTGCCATTGTGCTCACGCTCGCGCTGGTGACATTACAGAAGAAGGCGTTGGCCGCCACCGGCAGCACTGTGGTGGAGGCCGACTCGCTGCACTACAAGTCGGATTTGTTTTTGAACGGCGCTGTGCTGCTGGCACTGGTGCTGGCCCAGTACGGACTCTGGTGGGCCGACGGTCTGTTTGCGTTGTTGATAGCGCTCTATATCGGTCAGCAAGCCTTCGGACTGGGGTATCGCTCGATTCAGGCATTGCTGGACAGGGAACTCGATGAGGACATGCGCAGCGCCATTGTGACCCTCGCCAAAGAAGATGCCCGGGTGAGAGGTGTGCACGACCTCAAGACCCGCCAGGCTGGCCAAACTATCTTTATTCAGTTGCATCTGGAGCTCGATGGCGACTTGCCGCTTCGTGAGGCACACCGCCTATCGGACAAAACCTCGGCGCGTATCCGTACGGCTTTCCCCGAGGCGGAAATCATCATTCACCAGGACCCGGTGTAATCCCTGTGTTAGTGAATGTGGCCTCGGCGTGTGGTCTTGCGCTGCCAGGAAACCTTGGGTTAACCCGGTTTACTGTTGTGAAATAATTATTTCTTAACGTATTGATACATTCAGCAATTGTTCAGCAGACTTGGACGATATTCTCCGGCATAACTCCAGCAATGTCGTGAAAGGAAATCCAATGAACAAAATGAAACTGGCGGCCCTGGCCGCACTCATCGCCAGCACAGGTGCCATGGCGGAAACCGATAACACCGGCTTTTACGTGGGGGGTGCCATCAATCAGGTGAAAGCCTCCGGTGACGGTGAAGGCTCGTCCGATGGCGTAGGTTTTGGTGCTTACGGCGGCTACAACTTCAACGAATGGTTTGGTTTGGAAGCCAACCTGTTTGCCAGTGGCGATTTGGGAGAGGACGGCGTGGATGTCGGTGCGGGCGCCCTGACCTTTACCCCAAAATTTACTTACCACTTCAATGATACCTTCTCTGCCTTTGCCAAAGTGGGTGTGGCTTCCATGGCCGTGGTGGTGGACTATGGCCCATTCGATGCCGATTACACCGGCTGGGGCCTAACCTGGGGTGTAGGCGTTAACGCTGCGCTGACCGAAAAACTGAACCTGCGCCTGAGCTACGATGAAACCCGTGGCGATTTGGATGAAGATGGTTTTTGGTTCGACAACGATTACTACAATGGTGAAATCGACAACGTGAAGATTTCCCAGATCTCTTTGGGACTGCACTACCAGTTCTGACCGCGTGTTAATCAGGCTGTGTCGCACTTAAAAAGGATGCCAAGGCATCCTTTTTTTTCGCCTGACGCTAAGGCTGGCAGCTCAGTGCGCTTCAACACAATACAGTTCCCCTGAAACCGGTACCCCTGAAACCAGTGCCCAGAGCATGCTAAAGGTTTATTTTTTCAGGAGATAGGCGCTAAAATAGGCAACTGCAACCAAGGAATAGTGGGCAGACACAGTGGGATGCCCAATTCAACAGAAAAAGGATGTCCGATGAAACTCAAGTGTCTTTTGGCTTCAGCCCTGATGCTGTGTGCCGTTTCGCCTGTTTTTGCCGCCAAAGATCTCGGTTTTTACGCCGGTGGCTACGTCAGCAACACCAATCTCGATGATAAAATTGGCCCCTTCGATGAGTCGGCCTGGGGCCTGGGTGCCTATGGCGGTTATAACTTCAACGACAGCTTTGGTCTCGAAACCAGCGTGTTCGGTACCGACAGCTTTATTGATGGTGTCGACCTGCAGGTCGTGGGCCTGACTTTTGCCCCCACTGTGCGCCATGCATTCAGCGACACTGTCACTGTTTATCTCAAAGGCGGTGTGGTGTATCAGGTGATTGCCAGTGACGACAGCCTGGACGATGACTATCAGGGTACGGGTTACCTGCTTGGCGCTGGCGTAGATATCAGTTTCTCCAGCAATCTGGCCATGCGGGTATTCTATGAATTCAGTGAAATTGAGCCCGAGCACGATGAGCTGAACAACTATTTTGCCAACACGCGCATGGACCATTATGGCGTGGGCCTGCACTGGCGCTTCTGAGTCAGCCGATTGTTTAACGAAAAGGGACGCATGCTGCGTCCCTTTTCTTTGTGTCTCAAAAGGTGCTAATCCATCTCAAGCTCTTTGAGTTTGCGGGTAAGGGTGTTACGGCCCCAGCCGAGACGTCGTGCGGCTTCCTGTTTATGGCCCTGGGTATGTTTGAGCGCGACTTCGAGCATGATGCGCTCAAAGGTGGGCTGCATGTCAGCCAGCAGATCCGACTCCCCTTCACCGAGGCGTCTATCGACTATATCCCTCAGGGCACTCTCCCAGTCTCCGGCCACCACGGCGCCGGCATGATGGACGACCGGATCTTTAAAAAGCTCCGGTGGCAGGTCCTGTGGCAGTATCTCCTGCCCCGATGCCATTACTGTGAGCCAGCGGCAGGTATTCTCCAACTGGCGCACGTTGCCGGGCCAGGGTAGCTGCTGCAGTTTGGCGGCGGTTTCTTTGGCAAGTATCTTGGCTTCAACGCCAATCTCCCGGGCGGCGGCGGCCAGAAAGTGGCGGGTCAGTTGCGGAATATCTTCACGGCGCTCCCTGAGTGGTGGCAGATGCACCCTGATCACATTGAGGCGGTGAAACAGGTCTTCCCGGAATTGCCCCTGTTGCACCAACCGCTCCAGATCCTGGTGGGTGGCGGCAATAATGCGTACGTCCACCTGCACCGGTGAGTGGCCACCAACACGGTAAAACTGACCATCGGCCAGCACCCGCAGCAGCCGGGTTTGCACATCCAGGGGCATGTCGCCGATCTCGTCCAAAAACAGGGTGCCACCGTTGGCCTGCTCGAAGCGGCCCTGACGCACACCGGCAGCGCCGGTAAAGGCACCTTTCTCGTGGCCAAACAGCTCAGATTCAATCAGGTCCTTGGGAATGGCTGCCATGTTCAGCGCGATAAAGGGCTTGTCCTTGCGGGGACTGTGTTTGTGCAGCGCCCCTGCCACCAATTCCTTGCCCGTACCGGATTGGCCGTTGATCAGTACGCTGATGGATGAGCGTGACAGACGGCCGATAGCGCGAAACACCTCCTGCATGGCAGGGGCCTCACCGATGATTTCCGGTGCCTTGACCGGTTCACTGGTATTGGCCTGGGGCGCCTGTTCACTGGCATGGGTCAGTGCCCGCTCCACCAGGGCGATGGCTTCGTCGATGTCGAAGGGCTTGGGTAAGTATTCAAAGGCGCCGGACTGGTAAGCGGCCACGGCGCTGTCGAGGTCCGAGTGCGCCGTCATTATGATGACCGGAATATGGGGGTAATGCAGGCCAATACGCTCCAGCAGCGTTAAGCCATCGGTGCCGGGCATGCGGATGTCCGACACTATCACCAGCGGCTGGCTCAGCTCCAATGCCTGCCACAGAGACTCTGCTGCGGCGAAGCTGGCGCTGGTGATGCGGGCGCTCTTGAGGGCTTTTTCCAGCACCCAGCGGATAGAGCTGTCGTCGTCGAGGATCCAAACCTGTTCACTGATACTCATGCAGTCTCCTTTTGGGTCCTATTTTCCGGTTTTAATGGGCAGGGTGAGCACAAACTGGGTGTGACCGGGGGCTGAGTCGCAGTCGATGCGGCCACCATGAAGCCTGGCGATGTTGTGGGCGATGGACAGCCCCAGGCCAGAGCCCTGTTCGCGGCCGGTTACCATGGGGTAGAAGAGGGTATCCATCAATTCCGGCGGTATCCCCGGGCCATCATCAATAACAGACAACATCAGCACCAGTTTGTGACGCTGGGCGCCTATGGTGACCTGGTGGCTGGTGCGGGTGCGCACCGTGATGGTGCCTCCGCTGTTTTCCAGTGCCTGCACAGCGTTTTGCACTATGTTGAGCAGCGCCTGCTGCATCTGGTCGGCGTCCAAATCTATGTCGGGAATGGAAGGGTCGTAGTCCCTGATGACACGGATATTGGCAGGCGTGGACAGTTCAACCAGCTTGATCACTTTTTCAGCGACTTCATGGATGTTGTGCGGCAGATGCGCCGTGGGCTTTTGTGGCCCCAGCAGCTTATCCACCAGGGCGCGCATGCGATCGGCCTGTTCGATAATCAGGGTGGTGAATTCCTTGAGTGATTCATCTTCCAGCTCCCGGGACAGTAACTGC
This sequence comes from Shewanella amazonensis SB2B, assembly GCF_000015245.1. NCBI lineage: Bacteria > Pseudomonadati > Pseudomonadota > Gammaproteobacteria > Alteromonadales > Shewanellaceae > Shewanella > Shewanella amazonensis. Next base: position 4,056,440 of record NC_008700.1, on the reverse strand, counting down.
GCCGCGCCCCGCAGGCCACCGAGGGGATTTTTTATCTCGTGGGCGAGGTTACGCACCAGAAACTGTGCCGCCTGCTGCTGGGCATCCTGGGTCAGTTGTTGGTGGATACGGCGCTGCTGGTCCACCTGACGCAGCTCAAGCAAACTCAGGCCGGGTTCATTTTCCAGTGGGATCAGGGTGAGATCCACCGTGTGGTGTTGGCCATCGAAGGTGACCAGGCTGGCGGTGTTGACCGTCAGCCCCAGTCCCTGACGTACCGCATCGGCCAGTATGGTGGCAGGTACTTCCTGCAACTGAAAAATATCGGTCAGGGCTTGTTCGCTGAGGCGATGACTGCCGGTGCCAAGCAACTGCTCGGCAGCAGCATTGGCAAAGCAGGGTTTTAGACCTGAGTCTATGACCAGTACAGCGGTCACCAGGTGATTGAGCAGGTTTTGAGTATCCATCGGGCCTTTCCTGACTGGGTCTGCACCAATATGGTGCACCAATATGGTGCAGTCCGCAAGTGTCAGCAGTGGCCTTTGGCGTGAGTTGGGTTTGATTAACTTATTGTTATAGTTGTTTTTATTTTATCAATTGCCCGAAATGGGAACCGCCTTGGGTTGCTGCAACAGGGTGGTACGGTGCAAAAACAGGGTTCTACTGCCACTGGATGCAATCGGTTTGCCATTTCTGGCAATCAGTTGTACTTCAATGCTGTGTTCACCCCGGTCCAGTTCGCTGACCCGAAACAGCGGCACGTCCATCGCATCGCCCCACACCTTGCCGTCAATACGTAACACCCACAGGGCGTTGGCTGGCTTTTCGGGGGTGACAGTGGCCGTGACTTCAAACTTGCCTTCGTTATTGCGAATGGTTTCGTCGGCTTCGGGGGTCAGAATGGATACTTGGTATTCGATGGCTTCCACTTTGGTGTCTGCCTTGGGAATGGCAGCGGGCACGTCCAAACGAATTTGATTGGAGGAAGTCTCTTTCAGCTCAACAACTTCGGCGTTGGGCTGGGGTTTATCGCTGTAATGAACCTTGCCGTCTTTGTCGACCCATTTATAGACATTCGCCTGAACACTCAAGCTAAGGGCCAGCATGCCAAGAAGGGTAAAGGTGCGCATAAGCCTATCCTGTAGTTTCACATGTGACTAAAGATAGCGGTTTGCGTGCAGAAAGTCGCCAAACTCAGGGTGTTTCTGCACGCTGAAGGATAAATACGGCGTCAGAGATAACTGCAGAGGTACTCGGCAACGTCCGTCGCACGAATTGAGAAGCTGACATCGGCGTCCAGATTGAAGGTGCTGCCTTCAGCGAAGGTTTGCCACTGGCTCTCCCCCGGCAGCAGCACCTCAAAGGAGCCGCTGGTCACCTGCATTTGCTCAGGCTGAGTGGTGGAAAACTCATATTCGCCCGGTAATACCACGCCGATAGTCTGCTTTTGTCCGCCAACGTAGATGGCACGGCTGGTGACCTTACCGTCAAAGTACACATTGGCCTTAAGGGCGACGTTCACGTTTTCCAAAACCTTCATAGTTTTCCTCTCCTTTAGCTGCGATTACTCGAATATAAAGGGCAACGCGGCTACAGGCCAATGAATAATTTGATGCTGTAATGTGATTGGATTTCGGCCAGCGTGGCGGTGTGGCTACTGCTGGAAAAGTGACTTTCCTTAAGTTGTATTTCATTCCTCCGTTCTAGGATGGTGGGTTAATTTAACAAAACCAAAATCAATAAAGGGAGCAACAGCATGGAGACAGGTACGGCGACCCGGGAGGGAGGCCTCCTTGGCAAGTTTTTGAATGGCATCGAGAAGGCCGGGAATAAGCTGCCGGATCCGGCAGTGATATTTTTGCTGGCCATGGTGCTGATTTGGGGTCTGTCGGCGCTGTTTTCCCGCTTTGAGTTCAGCGCCATTGACCCCCGCACCGGCGAAGCCATTGTGGTGCATAACCTGCTGACCGGTGATTCGCTGGCGGGCTTCCTCGCCAATATGGTGAAAACATTCACCTCGTTCGCGCCGCTGGGGGTGGTGCTGGTGGCCATGCTGGGGGTTGGGGTGGCCGAGCATTCGGGCTTTATCAATACCGGCCTGAAGATGATGCTCAAGGTGACACCGGCCAGGCTGCTGACACCATCCATCATACTGATTGCCATCGTCAGCCACACTGCGACGGATGCGGGCTATGTGCTGGTTATCCCGCTTGCCGGAGTGATTTTCTACGCCATGGGTCGTCATCCACTGGCGGGCATTGCTGCGGCTTTTGCCGGGGTCTCCGGCGGTTTTGGCGCCAACTTTGTGCCCTCGGGGCTGGATCCCTTGCTGCAAAGCTTTACCCAGAGCGCGGCGCAAATCATCGACCCGGAAATCGCCATCAACCCGCTGAATAACTGGTTCTTTGCCTCGGCGTCGAGCCTGCTGATTGTGCTGCTGGGCTGGTATCTCACCGACAAGGTGATTGAGCCGCGTCTGGCGAATACCCCAATCGATGGAGATACTTCCAACCTACCCAAGTTCGACGAGGCTGGCACACGTGAGAAGCAGGGCTTTTTGCTGGCTGTAACCGTGATGGTGGCTGGGCTGGTGCTCCTGTATCTGGCGGCAAGCCCGGCGGATTCTCCGCTAAGGGCCAAGAGCGGTAATTTGTCTGACTTCAGTGCGCCCCTGATGCAATCGATAGTGCCGCTGATTTTCCTGCTGTTTTGGATCCCCGGCGCCGTGTACGGCTTCTATGTGGGCACCTTCAAAAAGAGCAAGGACATGATAGATGCCATGTCCAAGTCCATGGGCAGCATGGCCTATTACATAGTGATGGCCTTCTTCTGTGCCCTGTTTATTGCGGCTTTCAGCCAGTCCAATCTGGGGGCTTTGCTGGCCATTGAAGGGGCCGAGGTGCTTAAGGCGTTGGCACTGCCAAGTGCGGTGACCATTGTCGGCATTATCTTCCTCACCGCCTTTGTGAACCTGTTTGTGGGCTCAAGCTCGGCCAAGTGGGCGCTGCTGGGGCCGATTTTTGTGCCCATGCTGATGCAGCTGAATATCTCCCCCGACCTGACCCAGGCGGCCTACCGGGTGGGCGACTCAGGTTCCAACATCATCACCCCGCTGATGCCTTACTTCCCGCTGGTGGTGGTGTATTGCCAGAAGTATGTGAAAAACACCGGCATAGGTACCTTGATTGCCATGATGCTGCCGTTCTCGGTGGTGTTCCTGGTGGGCTGGACCGCCTTCCTGCTGCTGTACTGGACCCTGGGCTTCCCGCTGGGCCTGCAGGCGAGCTACACCTACGGTCTGTAGGCTACGTAAGCTAAGGAAGGTGCGAATAAGTCCCGTGCTTGCTCTGCGTGTGCTTAAAGTGGATAGATGCAAGGCACAGTTTGCAGCGAATGGCCCTAGTCCTTCGCAAGAACTGTAACGTAGCAGATACCGCTTTAAGCCGCGCCCTGCGGGGCTTTGATAGCAACACTATTTCGGCGTTATTCAACTTCAGCAGGCCCCGGCATGCCCTCAGTTGAATGCCTTGAACTGTCGCTGCTATCAAAGCCAGAGCTGTGCGACCCTAATAAAAACGCCCGCAATTGCGGGCGTTTGTCTATCTGCAGAAACTCATTGGCGTTTGCGCCAGATACTCATCTCCGACAGGCTGTGCTGGAACTTACGTTTGGTCTCGCGAATGACGAAGGGCACTTCCTTCACCGCCACCAGTTCGAAGTGGGGGATCAATGTCTCTGTCAGGCCATCGAGGGTGGTGAAGTTTTCACCGTTAACCTTGATACCACCGAGCCAATTGGCCTTGGGTGTGTAGTCTTCAAGCCAGGTGTAAGGCGAGGCAATCACCAGATACCCCCCTGCATTGATGCGGCTGTGAATTTGCTCAAGGAAGGCCTTGGGCTCATTCAGTCTGTCGATAAGGTTGGAGGCGTACACCAAATCATAGCCACTGAAGCGGGGCTTTAAGTTAAGGGCGTCACCCTGCAGGAAGTCGATTTTGTGCTTCACCTCGTTGTAGCCAAGGCTTGCGAGCGATGCGGTGCGGTATTCCACCAGTTCACCTTCGGTGCGAATGGTGTAACGCTTTTCACCCTGCTCCTTGAGGGCATAGGCCTGCTGGATAAATCGGGCGGAGAAATCGATGGCATCCACGGCATCAAAATGGCGTGCCAGCTCAAAACTGGCGCGGCCCACGGAGCAACCGATGTCCAGCGCCCTGGTGTGGCGCTCAAGGTTGATTTCGGCCAGTGCGTCCTGCACACCTTTGACGCAGAAATTTGCGACGCCGAAGTACTCGCGGCCGTAATGGAATTCCAGATACTGGGAGATCAGTTCATCGGTTTCATACACATTCATCTTCACGCCCTCATCCGGTGATTGGCTGGACTCCACGTAGCGGAAGCCAGCATGCTGATAGAAGTGACGGCGAAACGCATAGCGTGAGGCGGCGATGGCCTCGTTGCCGGTGGAAATCCAGCTGCCGCCTTTGATGAGGTTGTGTTTACCATCAAAGGTGGGGGTGGAAAAGTCATCATACAGCGGGTGCACTGCAAAACCCGGGAAGCCATCGATGGGAGTCTCGGTCCATTGCCACACATTGCCCACCAGATCGAAAAAGCGTCCCTGACGGAAACGGTTCACCGGGCAGGATGAGGCGTAGTGGGCGAGATTGAGATTTCCCGGCACTTCGCGCCAGGCAGGGGCTGTGCCTATGGCGGTCATATCGCCTTCAAGCTCGCGCCTTAGCCAATACCATTCGGCCTCGGTGGGCAGACGGATACTGCGCTCAGTAGTCGCCGCCTTCCAGTTACAAAACGCCTTGGCTTCCAGCTGGTTTACTTCCACCGGCCAATTGAGTGGCAGCGGGATTTCACTGCAGAGGTTGCGCTGATACCAGCGGCCGTCAATGTGGCGCCAAAAGCGCGGCATATTGGCGTTGGTGTATTCACGCCAGGCGTTGCCTTCGTCGCTCCACCACTTTGGCTCCTTGTAGCCACCGGCCTTAACAAAGGCCATAAACTCGCCGTTGGACACCAGTTTTTCGCTGGCGCGAAAATCGCTGATGTGGTGACGGCTACGGCCGTATTCGTTATCCCAGCCGTAGGTTAGATCTTCATCGACTTTGCCAAGGCTGATATCACCGCCTTTGACCTGTATCAGCGGGTTATCGGGCGCCTCGCCATAATCCCGACACTCGGGCCACTGCATTGAAGGCGTCAGATCTTCAAGGGGCAACTGGCGGATAATAACCGAGGAGGTTTCGAGGTGAATGCGCTCGTGTTCAATGCCCATCAATATGGCCCAGGCGAGGCTGCTTTGGCCGATGGGCAGCTCCAGTGGCATGGTGTCGATAAGACTTTCAATCAGGGCTCGCACCGCATTGCGGTAGGCTCGCACCTCATCAACCTGTGGCCAGTCGTAATGGGCGTCGTTCAGGTCGTCCCAGGACATCTCGTCCACACCAATGGCAAACATTGACTCGAAATGGTCGTTGATGCGCTCGTCTATGTATTTGCCCAGCTTGAGTTTATTGATAAAAAAAGTTGCCGTGTGGCCGAAGTAGAAAATCAGTGGATGGCGCAGTGGCTCGGCTTTCTTAAAGTAGGCATCGTCATTGGAAATCAGGGAAAACAGGGATTCATACCGAGCCCAGCTGTTTTGGAAATAGGCTTTGATTTCAGCGCGTTTGATTTGAGTGTCCTCGCCGCTGAGCAAAGGCGTGGGCGGTGCGGTCAGTAGTTCCATGGCAAGTTTTTCCCCTGTACGGATATGGCTGTCGGCAGCTGTGCCAATCAATATAAGTGCTGAGAATGACAGCGAGGCATTACGGCCAGAATTGATGTGCGGATCAGCTTGATAGACCTTGTCATCCGATAATGGCTTTCAATGCGCATCAATTAATCGGCACACCCATAACCTGTGCCGAATGGTTAGTCCCTGGGCATGGGCCTTAACCCGGCCCCGGCTATTCCGCTGCCAAAAGAGTGGGGGTGCCTGTAGTGTGAAGCGTACTGCCCCTCAGCTCAATGGCATCTGTGTCTGCCATCAGGTACAGGTCGCCGTTCACGTCACTGTCTTGGAGCCTGGCTGCCAGCGCTGCCTTGTCCTGAACATGGGGGATGACCCCAAAGGGGACCAGCCCCAGGCCTTGAGTGATTTGAAAGGGTACGACGGGCTCGTCGCCACAGTAGACCGCGGAGGCAATGTCCGGTGTCATCAGGATGGCTCCGGCGCTGACACCCACCAGATGGCCGCCAGCTGCGACAAAGGCTTTCAGGCGCTCATCCAAACCGCTCGCACCAAGATGGTGCAGGTATTCAAAGCTGTTGCCACCGCAAAGATGAATGATGTCGCAGGCAAACAGCGGCTCGTAGAGTTCGCAGTCCGGTCCGTGGATAGGTTCTGCAAAAGCGGTTATCTGTGCGCCCAGGCTATCGTAGAGTTCGACTATGGGCTGAAAGTATTCACGGGTGGGATCGGCGCTGGAGGCCAGGTAGCCCACGCTGGGATTGTCACCGATGGAGGTCAGCCAATTGCCCAGACAGGCCCGAATTTCGTCAGCGCGGGTATCACTCAGTAACAGCAGCGACATCTTTTGCTCCTTACTCCTTTATCGTTTGGTGCTGTAGGGATCGTCTGCCAGCAGGTAACTCTTGAGCTCGGCTTTATTGGGCTGGCCCTGTAACCAGTCGCGGATCCTTTTAAGTTCAGTGTAGGTGCTGTCACCAAACTTGCGGCGGTAGTGTTCGCCAAAATTGGCCTGAGTTTGGCTTTGTTTTAAGCGATTTTGCCACTCCTGAGTCACCAGTAAATTCAGGCAGCTGGCAAGCCCCATGGACTTAAGCAATGGCCATTCGCCCTTATCCAGCCATACGCCACCCACAGCGGCGCTGTAGTCGAGCCTGTGGTCTGTGTCTGTGCTGATTTTAAGCTTGCGCATCAGGGTATGGCTCATTGGGCAAAACAGCGCCATGGGGCTATCTTCACTGTCTTCTACGGCCGTAATGGCCTCAAATTCGGTGTCGGGATTGGCTTGCTTCCAGGTGACAAAGTCGTCAATCAGAACCCAGTGGCCGCCACAGTGATTACAACGGTGGGCAGAGAAGAGGTTGTCGAGCCGGGTAGGAACCAGGCTACCGTGTTTACAGGCGCTGCAGTGCATCATCAATCCTTTGTATGAGCTTTACGTGGCTTGGGGACATTAAATTTGAAAGCTTTCCCAGACTAGGGGATTTTCAGTTGCCGCTCAAGACCGGCAATGATTGGTCAGTCCAATGGCAGTGCCGTGCGGCAAAAGGTTTGTTTGAGCACCAGAGTCGACTCGATGCCCGATACCCCCGGCAGGCTACCGAGGGATTTTTTGACGAAACGCTCGTAGGCCAGCAGGTCTTTGGCAACGATTTTGAGCAGGTAATCGTGGGCCCCGGTTATCACCGAACACTCCATCACTTCCGGCAACAGGGCAACCGCAGCTTCGAACTGTTCGGCGGCCCTGTCGGAGTTTTCGCTGAGCCTGACCGAGGCATAGACTATCACCTCGAAGCCCGCTTTCCTGTGGTTAATGGCGGCGCTGTACCCCGTGATATAGCCTTCCTGCTCGAGGCGACGAATACGCCTTAAACAGGGGGTGTCAGATAGGTTTACCGAGGCGGCGAGTTCCGTGATGCTCTGACGGCCATTGCGTTGCAGTGCGGCAAGGATAGCGAGGTCTTTCTTATCCAGCTGGCCCATGATGAGTGAAATCCGATATTTATTGTTTAATTATTATTGATTATCTCCAATAGACAGAGCTTTGTCGCCCCGCTTTGGTGAAAATGCCCCGTTTCTCTGTGCTAGGCTGATACAGGCTCTGCCCGAATGGCTGAGCATGGAGAACGATAATAATGAAACCCATGACACTGAATGTTGAAGCTTTTGATGACTGGCTTCGTACCCGTTTTGTAGAACTGAATAATGAACTCGAACACCTCTATTGGCTGCAAACCGATAAAGCCAATGTGACTGGTGTTGGTGATGACCTGAAGGCACAGCTGGAAACCGAGGGTCGCAAGCATATTTGTGCTCTGCTGGATGAAGGCAATACCGATGAAGGCTTCGATGCTGCCTTCGATTTGCTTGGTAATGTGGGCCTGTATATGGCCGCTTGCCGCCGCCACGAAATTACCGAGCCAACACGGGAGACCCAGTCCCCGCTGGTGGAGGCATCGGCGCTGGCGATGCACATAGGTGCCTCCATCGGCGTAACGCCGCGGTTTGCCACCGCGCACCTGACTACCCATAACCTGGCCCGGGATGGCAAATACAAGCGATTTACCGATTTGCCCGATGAGCGTCTATTTGTGGACTACAACACCAAGGGTATTCTGGCCTATAAGCGCGCCGCCGATGCGCTGCTGAAAATCCTGCCGCTGGGGGTATCTCACCCCATCACCGCCGACTTGCTCAAGGTCGCCCGTCAGGCGTTGCAGGATGTGATGGATTCAAATACTACCCTGTTCAACGAGCTGGATACCGACCGTTTCTTCTATTGTGTGCGCCCATACTACAAGCCTTACCGGGTGGGCAGTCAGGTGTATCGGGGCGCCAACGCGGGGGATTTCGCAGGCATCAACGTGATAGATCTGTTGCTGGGGCTTTGTTACGCCAACGAGCCTTCCTATTCCCAGATGCTGGTGGATAAGTTTCTCTACATGATGCCGGAAGATCAGGCCATTTTGCGTGACTGCATGCGCCGCAGCAGCCTGATGGAGCATTTCCTGGCCGCCACGGGCGCCAAGGAGCAGAGCTGGTATCAGGACAATTTAAGCCTGTTCCTTGAGGTGTGTGAGCTCCATGGCCAAACCGCTATCCAGCATCACGACCAACTGGTGCACAAATACATTGCCGAGCCGTCGGTGAACATGCAACAGCAACATATGTCCAAGGTGACCGCCAGTGGCCCGCCACTGCATGTGCTCATTGGTGCGCTGGAAAAACTCAGGGATAGACGCGCCGCGGCAAAGCGCAGCGATATACGCACTGCCTGGCAGGATGTGGCGCGACTGAAGGCGACCTTGTTATGAGTGACCATAAATCAGCATTTTTTCTACCCGATGGCACCTATCTGCTGAGCCACTCGGTTGGCAGACCGCTCAAATCTGCCAAGGAAGGATTCGAGCAGGATTATTGGCAGCCATGGTGTCAATCGGGGCGAGAGCCCTGGGGTGACTGGTTGTCTGGCGTTGAAGCGTTTCGCACGGCGTTGGGACAACTCTTTGATGGTAACGCCAGGGATTTTTGTCCACAGGTGAATTTGTCGTCGGCACTGACCAAGTTGGTGTTATCGCATCCAAGGCTTAACGTGCCGGGCGCGCGCGTTCTGATGTGCGAGGAAGACTTCCCGTCCATGGGGTTTGCGCTGCAGCGGGCCTTGCCCCATGCCCGTCTGGAATTCATTCCAGCGGGTATCGATATTACAGATGCCAATGCCTGGGAGGCGTATTTAACCCCGGGACTGGATCTGGTGTTTATCAGCCATGCGTATTCCAACCTTGGAGCCTTGTCACCAGTGGAAGCGCTGGTTCCGCGTTGTCGTGAGCTGGGGAGCTTGACTCTGGTGGATGTGGCCCAGTCGGCGGGGGCCGTGCCCTTATCACTGGCTCAGCTGGCACCTGACTTTCTGATTGGCTCGGCGGTGAAGTGGCTCTGCTCCGGGCCGGGCGCTGCCTACCTGTGGGTGAATCCCGAAAGGCTTGCGGAATGCGAGCCTGTGGATGTGGGTTGGTTTTCCCATGAAAACCCCTTTGAGTTCAATATTCACGACTTTCGCTACCATCCGTCGGCGCTGCGATTTTGGGGTGGGACCCCCTCTGTGGCGCCTTATGTGATTGGCGCACACAGCATTGGCTGGTTTGCGACCCTGGGTGCCGACAAGGTGAGAGCGCATAATCAGGCTTTGGTTTCAATGCTTTATAATGAGCTGCACCAGTATGGTGCAGGCCCTTTGCAGGCACAAAGCCGCAGCGGTACTGCCATTTTGCAATTCGGAGACAGCACTGCAGCGGTGATGGCCGCCCTCAATGATGCCGGTATCAGCGTCGACAATCGTCGCTACGGTATGCGCGTATCACCGCATCTCTATAACGATGAGGCCGATATACAGCGTTTTATTGAGTGCGTACGAGGCGCACTGTAAGGCGCATGGCACGGTGGAGGCGACATAGTTGTCTTGGTTGTCATAAGCCCAAAAAAGACGCCCCGGACCTGAGTCCGGGGCGTCTTTTTTGTTTTCCGCCAACTTTATCTGCTAACCGCAGATAAAGGGACGGTTTTGCAGGGTATTACAGGCTGTAATACATTTCGAACTCGAGTGGGTGAGTGGTGCGGTTCACGCGCTCGGCTTCAGCAGTCTTCAGACGGATGTAAGAGTCGATGAAGTCGTTGCTGAATACGCCACCCTTGGTCAGGAACTCGCGGTCTGCATCCAGAGCCGCCAGTGCCACGTCCAGAGACTCGGCTACAGTTGGGATCTCGGCCGCTTCTTCGGCTGGCAGATCGTACAGGTCCTTATCCATGGCATCGCCAGGGTGGATCTTGTTCTGGATACCGTCCAAACCAGCCATCAGCAGAGCCGCGAAACCCAGGTATGGGTTGGCAGTTGGGTCTGGGAAGCGGGTCTCGATACGACGGCCTTTAGGGCTTGGTACCACTGGGATACGGATAGAAGCAGAGCGGTTACGGGCTGAGTAAGCCAGCATTACCGGGGCTTCGAAGTGTGGTACCAGACGCTTGTAAGAGTTGGTGCTTGGGTTGGTGAAAGCGTTCAGGGCGCGGGCGTGCTTGATGATACCGCCAATGTAGTACAGGGCAGTTTCAGACAGACCGCCGTACTTGTCGCCAGCAAACAGGTTAACGCCATCTTTGGCCAGAGACTGGTGAACGTGCATACCAGATCCGTTGTCGCCAACGATTGGCTTAGGCATAAAGGTAGCAGTCTTGCCGTAAGCGTGGGCCATGTTGTGCACCACGTACTTCAGGATCTGGATTTCGTCGGCTTTCTTGGTCAGGGTATTGAAACGGGTGGCGATTTCGTTCTGACCGGCAGTGGCCACTTCGTGGTGGTGGGCTTCAACTACCTGACCCATTTCTTCCAGTACCAGACACATGGCAGAGCGCAGGTCCTGAGAAGAGTCAACCGGAGCAACCGGGAAGTAACCGCCTTTCACGAATGGACGGTGACCGGTGTTGCCATCTTCGTAGCTGGTGCTTGAGTTCCAGGCGGCTTCTTTGGCGTCGATCTTCACGAAGGTGCCGCTCATGTCGGTGCCGAAACGTACGTCGTCGAACAGGAAGAATTCTGGCTCAGGACCCATCAGCACTGTGTCGGCGATGCCGGTGGCGCGCAGGTATTCTTCGGCCTTCTTGGCGATGGAGCGTGGGTCACGGTCGTAACCGGTCATGGTACCTGGCTCGAGGATGTCACAGCGGATGATGGCAGTGGTTTCTTCGGTGAAAGGATCCAGCACGAAGGTGGTCGCATCTGGCATCAGTACCATGTCAGATTCGTTGATACCTTTCCAACCGGCGATGGATGAGCCGTCGAACATTTTACCGTCTTCAAAGAAGTCGGCGTCTACCTGATGCGTTGGAATAGACACGTGCTGTTCTTTACCCTTGGTATCGGTAAAGCGCAGATCCACGAACTTCACTTCCAGGTCTTTCAACTGCTTCAACACATTTTCAACTGACATGCTTGAGTCTCCGGTAGGGTAAAGGGTCTTCCCTTACTATCATTACTTTTGTCGGTGGTGGCTTTTGCAGGCTGCACCGAAACTTGGCACAGATAAAGCCAGTAACGTGCCAAGATGATAACTTGCTGATTATAAGAGAAATGGTGTTTAGCTGGTGGCCAGAATGGACAGGTCTTGCACCAAATCGGGGCATGCTGCGCACAATGTTGGTGCGCACTCTGTGGCTGTGCATGATAAAGGTGCAGTCGGGCAAGGCCTGGCTCTCCCAAACGGCCAAAAAATAATCCTGTCCGTGAGGACGCTGCTAGAGTAGAATGGCACGCTTTTTAACGCAAGGGGCTGGGGAATAGTTCAGAAAAACGTCATATTCCCACCCCCGCCGGCAACAAATCCGGCCGTTCCTGGGCGCGCCCATATAGGAACATCGCACACTGAAACAAGATGGTAAGAGGCTAACCGTGTTAGAAAATTTGCGTAACATCGCCATTATTGCCCACGTTGACCATGGTAAAACCACCCTGGTTGACAAGCTGCTCTCCCAGTCCGGCACCCTGGAAAGCCGTGGCGAAGCCACCGAGCGCGTGATGGACTCCAATGACCTGGAAAAAGAGCGTGGCATCACCATTCTGGCGAAGAACACTGCCATCAAGTGGAATGACTACCGTATTAACATCGTAGACACACCCGGCCACGCCGACTTCGGTGGTGAGGTTGAGCGTGTACTGTCTATGGTGGACTCTGTATTGCTGCTGGTGGATGCCGTTGATGGCCCAATGCCGCAAACCCGTTTCGTAACCAAGAAGGCATTTGCCCAGGGCCTCAAGCCTATCGTGGTTATCAACAAAGTTGACCGTCCGGGCGCCCGTCCTGATTGGGTAATAGATCAGGTATTTGACCTGTTCGACAATCTGGGTGCCACCGACGAACAGCTGGACTTCCCTATCGTATACGCCTCGGCCCTGAACGGCTTTGCCACTCTGGATCCCGATGAGCCAAGCGAAGACATGACTCCTCTGTTCCAGACCATCGTTGAAAAAGTGTCTCCTCCGGATGCTGACGCCGAAGGCGCCTTCCAGATGCAGATCTCTCAGCTGGACTACAACAGCTACGTGGGCGTTATCGGCGTAGGCCGTATCAAGCGCGGTAGCGTCAAAACCAACCAGCAGGTCACTGTTGTCGGTGCCGACGGTAAAACCCGTAACGGTAAAATCGGCCAGGTACTGGGTTACATGGGCCTTGAGCGTCACGAAGTGGCCACCGCCAACGCCGGTGACATCGTTGCCGTCACAGGTCTGGGTGAGCTGAAGATTTCTGACACCATCTGTGCCGCAGGTAACGTTGAGGCTCTGCCTCCTCTGTCTGTAGACGAGCCAACCCTGACCATGACCTTCCAGGTAAATACCTCTCCGTTTGCCGGTAAAGAAGGTAAGTACGTGACTTCACGTAACATTCTTGAACGTCTGCAACAGGAACTGGTACACAACGTGGCCCTGCGTGTAGAAGAAACCGACAGCCCTGACCGTTTCCGCGTGTCTGGCCGTGGTGAACTGCACCTGTCTATCCTGATTGAAAACATGCGCCGTGAAGGTTACGAGCTGGCGGTATCCCGTCCGGAAGTAATCATCAAGGAAATCGACGGTGAGAAGTGCGAGCCATACGAGCAGCTGACCGTTGACGTGGAAGAAGATCATCAGGGCACTGTGATTGAAAAGCTGGGTACCCGTAAGGCTGACATGAAAGACATGCAGTTGGACGGCAAAGGTCGTGTCCGTATCGACTTTGTTATCCCAAGCCGTGGCCTGATTGGTTTCCAAACCGAGTTTATGACTGCGACCTCTGGTACCGGTCTTTTGTACCACACGTTCGACCACTACGGTCCATACAAGGGTGGCGACATCGGTCAGCGTAACAACGGTGTACTGATCTCCAATGCTACCGGTAAGGCTCTGACCTTCGCCCTGTTCGGTCTGCAGGATCGTGGTCGTCTGATGATTGGCCATGCCGCTGAAGTGTACGAAGGCCAGGTGATCGGTATCCACAGCCGTTCAAACGACCTGACCGTAAACTGCCTCAAGGGCAAGCAGCTGACCAACATGCGCGCCTCTGGTACCGACGAGGCTCAGGTGCTGACTCCGCACATCCAGATGACCCTGGAACAGGCGCTGGAGTTCATCGATGATGACGAGCTGGTAGAAGTGACTCCGCTGAGCATCCGCGTACGTAAGAAGTTCCTGACTGAGAACGACCGTAAGCGTGCCAGCCGTCAGGGCTAATCCCTGATAATGGACTAATGAAAACCCCCGGCTTGCCGGGGGTTTTTGTTTTTACAGATTTACCTGCACCATTTGCGAGCAGGCATTGCTGTTGTCACATACCTGATAGCTTACCGAGACAGCCTCATTTTTGCCGACTTTAAAGCGGTCGGTATAGCTGCTGCGGCTGCTTGTGCCAATTTGTACGCCATCACGCAGCACCCGGTAATCGCCGGAGCCAGTGTCCCAACTCAGCGCCACATAAACACTGCCAAGACGCGATTTGGTGGCCTTGGTTACCGTGAGCTCAATGTCGCCCTGTGGCGGCTCTGGCACCGTCATATCGACGCTCTGGCTGCTGGTTGCACTGGCGCCATCATCATCGGTGACAGTAAGCGAAACCGTGTAACGGCCAGACTGGCTGTAAGTGTGGCTGACATTGGCACCGCTGGCGCTGCTGCCATCACCAAAACTCCACTGCCAGCTTACCAGTTGACCATCGCTGTCGTTGGCGCTGGAGACAAACTGGCCGGTTGCACCGTTAAAGCTGACGCTGAAGTTGGACACCGGAGGCTGGTTGGGGGTTGGGGTCGAGACATCAAAGCTGCCGGTGAGGCTTAAATCAGAGTAAGCGTTGTAGGCTTTCAGCATCACATGCCAGGTGCCCTCGGTAGCCTGGGCCAGATCGCAGCTCTCATTGCTGCCGTTATTCCAGGAGCGGCAGTCAAAATCTGAGGTCGACGGCGGCGCGCCAAACTTCACGTACAGATCGGCATCGCCATTGTTCGCGGCGGTGACAAAGCGCAGATTCTCGGCATCGGCCGGTACCGCCAGGGTGAAATAGCTCTGGGCATCCTTGGCGGCGCTGAGCCCGGTGAGGGCCACGCCATTTTCAAGCTCGCCGGTTTCGGGGCCGGTGCCACCGGTGTTAAAGCTGAGCTCCACCAGATAGCTCGAGGCCAGCTTGGCAAAGTTGAGTGCGTGCTCCATGGTGGGGTCGAGTTTGTCCAGGGTGTCCTGAGCGGTGTGAATATGGGGGTTGTAGTCGTTGAAGCGCGACTCGAACGGCATGGCTGCAGGGTAGCCCTGATTGTGCCAGGAAGCATGATCCGAACAGCCATAGCCGCACACATCCAGGCCATAGCGGATTTCGGTGTGGTAGGTATCCATCAGCTTAATCAAAAACTGATTCAGGCCCGAATCTGTGTAGTCCTGCATCAGCACTATGTCTTCGGTGCTGCCATTAAAGCCGGTCATATCCAGCTGCATAACCGCCACCACATTTTGCCCCTGGCTGCGGGCCTGTGCGGCTATCTCGGCGCTGCCACGCAGACCCACTTCCTCAGCGGCATAGCCGATAAACTTGATGGTGCGCTTGGGCTGGCCCTGACTCATAAAGGCACGAATGACCTCGGTGATGGTGGCCATGCCCGAGGCATTGTCGTCGGCGCCGGGGGCGCGGGTGGTTTCTGTGGTGTAGCCATTGATGGAGTCGAGGTGGCCGCCGAGGATCACCACCTCATCCGGCGCTTCACTGCCCGTAAGGGTAAGGACGACTGAGTCCTGCCGCCAGTCGGCATGGTCATACACCGCAGCATTGGCCCAGCTGTTACCGGTAGCCAACGCTGCCCAGTTGTCTTTTACCCAATTGGCAGCATTTTCACCGTGACTGGTGGTGTAGTAGCGGTTGGTGAAGGTCTCGAGGCTGGTGACGGTATCCTTGATATTGCTGGCCATAAGTCTTGGCAGAATGTCCGCCACCCGCGCCGCCTGATTGGGCTCGCCGGGGAAACTGAACGTCGCCTGGCTCACTGGCACCAGACTGGCGGCCAGGGCATCGGCCTCGCTGGCATGCACACTGAAACCGCCGCAGCGATTGTGCTCCTTGTGCATCAGGGCGCTCAGTTCCAGCAGCTTATCTTCATTGAGACGCGTAATGAGTTTGCCATGGCTTTCCCGCAGCTGAGGCTGGAGGTTATGCCTTTGCAGCAGGCTTTGCAGACTGTATCCGGCGTCCTTGTCGGTCATAATCCACAGCTCGTCCGCCATGGCGCCGAGGGGGCACAGCAAGAGTGCCAGACTCAGCAGCCGCTTTTTCGTTTTCATGGGTCAGTTCCTTTATTGATGTTGTTATATGAGAGCGTGACCGACAATCCATTGCTGGTGCCACAGGCGGTCTGTGCGCCTGACAAGTGTGCCGGGGGAGCGGGCGGGGCCACATAAGGCGAAGCGATGATTTTTCGCCACAGTACTAGTACCTGTGGTTAGAATGGCGTTCTATTAACATACTGAGTAAAAAGAAAAAGACGCCGGATGGCGTCTTCTGTACGGCGTTTTTAAAAGGGGCTGTCAGCGCCTCGGCACTTTTCGAGCACTGCGCTGGCGCCACATCCAGAACCCGGAGAGCGCCATCAGGCAGGGAAAGAAGCCGATGATGCACCAGAGAATACGGGTTGTGAGGCCACCGAAATCACCATAATGCAGCGGTCTGAAACTGTCGGTGAACTGGTACAGGGCAGGCGCCCCGGCCACATCCAGAGTGCTGGTGTGTACCCCCGATTGATCGTGATAGCTGACAATTGAGCCGAAGCGGCTTCGCAGCACGCCACCATCCTCCCGATAGCCAAAGAAATGCACCCCGGGATAACTGGCGTCGGGCAAACGCAGATACGTTGGCACGAACGTGGGCAGTTGGCGGCGGGTGTCGGCCAGCAGCGCATCAAAATCCAGCGCCGGACTGTAGTAGCTTTGGCTAATGATGTACTGACTGTCGTCGTGGCCCGAAAGCTCCTCCTCGTAGAAGTGTTCCAGATTCCACCAGGCGCCGGTAAAACCGAGCACTAAAAATACCGGCGCCCCCACAATACCCAGCAGCTTGTGGGTATCGCTCAGCAACAGGCGCAATCCCTTACGCCAGCGCAGGGTGAAGAAGGTTCGCCAGAACTGCCGGTGCAGCACTATGCCGGAAATGCCGAGAAACAAAAACAGCAAGGCCATGATGCCGGCAATCAATAAACCGGCGTGATCCAGCAGCAACATGTAGTGCAGATCCAGCAGCCAGTCGGTGATGGCCCAGGTGAGGGATACCGGCGGTGTCAGCAGCGAACCGCTGGCAGGGTCGAGCCACACCTTTTGCCAATCGTAGCTGCCCATGGCGGCCACAAACAGGGTATCCGCTTCACCGCTCTGGCCAAATTGCCAGCCAAGGATCTCACTGTCAGACAGCTGCTGATTGGCACTGGCCACCAATTGATTCATCGTCAGGCGCGGCCCGGTGCTGGCGTTAACCACCTCTGGCATTAACAGACTGTCGAGCTCTGCCTTAAACACCAGCAAGCTGCCCGTCAGTGCGATAACAAAGAGCGGCAGGGCGGTAATCAGCCCTGCCAATCCGTGCCATTTCCACAGTAATCTGCGCATGGGATTACCAGTTGGCAGTGAAGCTGAGTTTCACTTCACGGCCGCTGCCCGGCAGTACCCGCAGCAGACTGTCGGAGCCAGAGAAGTAGTCTTCATCGGTCAGGTTGTTGACGATAAAGCGCAGATCGTACTGGTCCCAGCTGTAGGTCAGGTTCAGGTCAACCAGAGTGTAGGCTGGCAGGTAAAAGTCGCCTTCGCTGCTGTCAGTCAGTACCGCCTGTACGTTGCCTTGCTGCTTGCCGTAGTGATTGACACCGGCCGCCACGCTCAGACCATCGAGCATGTCATCCAAGTTGTATTTTAGCCAGCCACCCAGGGCATAACGGGGTACATTGGCGACCCACTTGTCGTGCTCGGTATCGACGGCATGGGTGTATGCGCCGTGGCCAATCAGCTGCAGATCCTGTGTCAGCAGCCACTGCAAATCCAGCTCTATGCCACGACTTTGCAGCTCGCCGGATGCGGAGTAGGTAAAGTTGCCACCGGCATCCACATTGGCCAGCGCTATGTTCTTTTTGGTCAGCTCATAGAGGGACACAGTGGCATTCAGGTCACCGTTAAAGGCGCGGCTCTTAAGGCCCAGTTCCCACTGCTGGCCTTCTTCCGGGTCGAGAACCTTGCCATTACTGTCCACATAGGACTGGGGGGTGAAGGCTTCAGAATAGCTGGCAAAGGCCACCCAATCGTCGTTGAAAGCGTAGCTGACACCGGCTCTCGGGCTCAGTTTGGTTTCGTAGTCTTCCACGTAGGCTTGCTTGTAGCGATCGAAACGGGCACCCAGTGTAAAGCTCCAGTGCTCTCCCAGATTAATTTGATCCTGGGCGTACAGACCCAGAATACGATTCTCAACCTTGCTTTCGGGGCCGAACTGATTGACCTCGGTATCAGGGAAGACACTGTAATCCGGCTGGTAGAGATTGATGGTGGGGAAATCACTGCCCAGGGCGCCGCTGGTGTAGAGATCCGACATAAAGATATCCACCCCTGCGGTAAACAGGTGCTCGGTTTCACCCAGCATAACGCGGCCATTGAGTCCGGTGTCCAGTGCCCAGGTTTTCCACTGGGTGCGATAGCTGAATTTGTACAGGTTCAAATCGCCGGTGTCGGCATCGTAACTGCTGGGATAGTAGAGATTGTGCCAATCGCTGGAGGCATCCTGGAATCGGACATTCTGACGCAGCTGCAAGTTGTCGGTCAGGTCCCAGCGCAGCTCGTAACCCAGACGATAGGTTTCGTCGTTGATGGCACCGGGATCTTTGATGTTGCCGTAAAAGAGATCCTTATCCAGCTCACCCAGCGGTGACGGCAGCACAGTTCCCATGGCAGGCAGTGGCATGCCTAACTGATTATCGTCTTTTGTGTAGCTGGTGAGCAGGGTCAGAGCAGCGTCTTCACCCAGATTAAAGGTGAGCGACGGCGCGATAAAGAAGCGATGTTGTCCGTCAATATGGTCCACGCTGTTGGCCGCTTCTCGGTACGCCAGACCAACACGGCCGAAGATGTCACCATCGTCGCTCAGTACGCGGTTAATGTCGGCATCCAGCTCACGGTAGCCCAGATTGCCACCCTGCAAGCTTACGCTGCCCATGTCGGTTTGGGTTGGCCGTTTGGTCACCAGGTTCACCATACCCGAGATGGCACCTGCACCGTAAAGAGTGGAGGAAGGCCCTTTCATCACCTCAAGGGTTTCGAGATTCGACTGCTCCACATTGGCACCCAGGCCATTGTCATTCAGGCGCAGACCGTCGAGATAGATGTTTTGCGAGGCATCGAAACCCCGGATTCGGAAGTAGTCGTAACCCTGATAGTAACCACCGGGTTGTATCCCGGCCACGTTCTTCAACGCGTCTTCCAAATGCACGACACCCTGATCATCAAGGAAATTTTTGGACAAGATCTGAATGTTCTGCGGTGCCTTCAGCAAGCTGAAGTCGCCCTTGGTGGTGGAAGGTGCAGTGGCTTTAGTGGTGACGATCATCCTTTCGATACTGATGTCAGAAGTGTCCTGACCATGGGCAGCCATGGCTGACATCAGTGCCACAGACAGCCCGGTCAATCTGAAGAGGCTGGAGCTGGACATGATTTTAGTATCCTCGAGTGGTAAATTCGCAAGGATACTAAACTAAATAAAAATAATTATCATTAAAAATTGAGTGTATGCAAAAAGATTGCGACACAGATCCTTGTCAGTGTTCAGCGGACGGCAAGAACCAGCAGTAAGAGTGCGGCCGGTGCGAGCCAGAACGAGAGCCTCAGCGCCCGGGGTTTGAGGTTAAGCAGCACACTTTGTCCCAGAGCTGCGGGCGCCATCAGGGTAATTAACAGAATCAGCCCATAGCCGCCATCCAGGGCGATGGCCAAGGCCATTCCCAACGCCAGCATGCCAAGCCCTGCCACTTGCAGCCACCTGGCCCTGGTATCCGATGGTGGCACGCCGAAAATTGTTCTGTGATGGCCAAACTGGGAGGCAGCCAGCAAGCCGAAACTGCCAAAACTCAGAAAAAACAGCGCCAGAGCCATCATGCGGTGCGCTCCATTGCTGGCATTGTTGCCCGGACAGGCACAACGAACTTACGACGTGCAAAGAGGCAGGTGATGCCAAGTACAATAAAAAGCAGGTCGGCCGACACCAATACCCATTGATTACTGAGCAGATTACCCACCAGACCCTGTGGGGATGTCAGAGTGTTCAGCACTGGCATCAGCAACGCCAGCAGTGCCGTTATCCCAAGGAGGGCGCGCCATACGGCGGCATCCCGGCGCCACAGAGCAGTCACGCCACACAGCAGCAGGCCCAGGAAAAAGGCCAGCACTTCGTCTTCGGCCCTGCCAGGGGCTGGGGCTGGCAGTAAACGGTTGGCATAGAAAAACAGCACAGTGCCGAGCGGCAGTCCCATGATCACGGCCAGATTGAGCCCTTCGACCAGTTTGAGACCGGCGGTATTTTTACGTTTTTCCCTGAGCTTGGTGGCCCAGAGCAGGCAGCCGCTGGCTATCATGGCGCAGCCCATCAACCCCATCACAAAACCCAGTATCCGCAATGGCCAGCCAGCGAAGCGCGCGGTATGCAGCGCCATCAGAGTATCGTGCAGTTGCTGACTGCCAGTAGCGTGGTGGGCGCCGGGATTAAGCAGCTTGCCTGTTACACCGTCGAATATCAGTTGTACCCGCTCGTCGGTAATGTCCTGTCCGGTATCCCGGGTGAAAAAGATGCGGGCGTTGGCGTCACCCGGATGCTGAACCCTGACATTCTTCACGGCGGCGGTCTCGCCCCACAACTGGTTCACCTGCGGTAACAGCAGGGTGAGGTCCAGGGTGTCCTGTGGCTGACCACTGGCCTTTTGTTGATCGAATCTCGGGGACAGTTCCTGACGCATTGCTTTGGTGTCGCCGTTCCATACACTCAGGGTGGCCCAAGGCATATACATCAGCATCAGGGTAATCAGCCCCGTGTAGGTGATGGTGAGATGAAACGGCAAGGCCATGACCGCACTGATATTGTGGGCGTCCAGCCAGGAACGACTGCCCTTGCGTGGGCGGAAGCTGAAGAAATCCTTGAAGATGCGCTTATGTATGACGACACCGGTTATCAGGGCAATAAGCATAAACATGGTGCAGATACCTACAAGGTATCGGGCGGTCAGCGCCGATATATAGTGCAGATCGAAATGCAGCCGATAGAAAAAGTCACCCCCCTTGGTTTGGCGGGGTTCATCTGCCAGTTCACCACTGAGGGTTATCGGCTGTGAGTGGATGAGTGGTCGCTGCTTGTCCCGCGGTTCAGACCATTGGAATGCCAGGTAAGGCTGGCGTTCCTGCGGTAAGGCGATATACCAATCGGGGGCATCTGGCACCCGGGCAGACAAATAAGCCTGTCCCTGCCGCAGATTTTGCTCAAGACTCGTATTCACACCGCTGCCCAGCACCTGACTGTGCAGTTCGGGTGTGGCATACAGGCTTATCTCGTGGCGGAAGAAGCTCAGGGTACCGGCAAAAAATACCAGCAGTAACACCCAGCACACCAACAATCCAGCCCAGGTGTGCAACCAGGTCATGGTGCGAAAAAAGGTCTCTTTCATGGCGCCGGCGCCTCCAGAAGCATCAGACTCAACAAGAGTGGCGCGCTTAACAGCAGGTGCAGCATAAGTGCCCTGGTGCCGCTGCGGGCCGCAAAGGCGAAGAGTATCCACAGGGCGAAGATCAAAAACGACAGCATCATGCCAATCAAGGCTGCGTCGGCGCGGGACATGCCACTTATCTGGGGTAGCCACAATGGCAGAGCAGCGGCAAACAGGGCAGCAAGGCCATAACCACCCAAAATCGCCAACAAGCTGCGACCCAATAGTTTGCAGGTGCCGGCAGACAGGATTGACATGGTGACCCCAGAGAAAGACAGAAAAGAAGCCGATCCTAAAAGATTGCAGTCAAATGATAAACATTCTCAATTAAAATTTACAATGTAAGTTTTTTGTGGCTTGGACGGCAAAACCGGTTGGTACTTTTACAGCTTGGGGTTTCTCAGGATGCCGATATACAGATATGCTTTAGGTAAGCCTTTCTATTGAAACGTGGTTTATGCAGAGTACCCATTTAGCCCGTACCAAACTCTGGATTGTGGCGTTCGCCATTGTGTACTGGTTCCTGTCATTGTTTACGGTGGAATATTTACACCGCAGTTACTTAAGGGATTATCTGGCTGAACAACAACAATGGTTTTCGCAAAAGTTGGCCCTTATCCGGGCCAACATCGAGGCCAAGGTGAATGCCGACATTTTGTTGGCAGACAGTCTTGCAACCATTTTGAGCTTTAATCCCGACGTCCCCTACAGCAAATGGACTTTGCTCGCAGGCCAACTGGCCAGCAAGGGTGAATATATTCGCAGCATCAGTATTGCCCCCAATGATGTGGTTGCTCTGGTGTATCCGCTGGCCGGTAATGAGTCTGTGATGGGGCTTGATTTTCGGGAAACCCCGGCGCAGATGCCGGCGGTGCTGGAGGCGAGGATGTCCCGACAAATCACCCTCGATGGTCCCATCACACTGATCCAGGGGGGAATTGGCTTGATTGCCCGTGCGCCTGTGTTTGCCGACCCGCCCACCAATACCCAATACTGGGGCGTTTGCAGCATAGTGATAGATCTCGACCGCCTGATAAACAGTATTCGGGACGTTGATCTGGGTGAAGGCATGACGCTGGGCATTCGGACGCTGCTGTATCCCGATAAACGTGGTCCCATATTCATTGGGCAAAGCAGCGACTTCGACAATGCGCGGGCTGTTGCTCAGGTACATTTACTGGGGGCCACCTGGGAGATTGCGCTGGCCGAGCCAGCAGAGTTAAGGTCCTGGGGTGCAACCAATGTGGTGCGTCTCATCGGATACTGTGTAACCCTGTTTATCTTCCTGAGCTTTCTGATGGTTTCCAATGCCTACCGTATGGCCCGTCTGGTGTCATTGCAGGATGTGCTCACAGGTTTACCAAACAGGCGATTTGCTATGTCGCTGCTCAATAAGCTTATTCAGGCACCTAACGGTCGTTTTACCGTTATTAACGTGGATCTCAATTATTTCAAGCAGGTGAATGATAGTTTTGGTCATGCCGCCGGCGATGCCATGTTAAAGGCGGTCGCCAAACGCATGCAGTCAGTGCTGCGAAACAGCGACATGGTTGCCCGATTGGGAGGTGATGAATTTTTACTGATTTTGCCCCGATTAACCTCTCCCGCTGATATCAGCCATGTACTGATGAAGGTTCGCCATGCGGCCTGCGAGCAGCCGCTGCAAATGGCAGACATCACCCTCAATATCAGTATCAGTATGGGGGCGGCCCGGTATCCTGAGGATGGACAGGATATCACTGAATTGCTGCATGTTGCCGACAAGGCCATGTACGAAGACAAGCAGCGCATCAAAGGGGAAAGATGATGAAGCTGCAAAGGCAATTCCTTGCTGCATTGTTGTTGTCGCTGAGTTTGCCCAGTACAGCCACAGAGCCACTGACGGTACGCTATGTGGATGCCAGCGTGATGAAGCGCAATCCGAACAACGCTTATTTTGGTCAGCTATTGCAACTGGCGCTGGAGAAATCCAAAGCGAAATATGGCCCATATCAGCTGGCTCCACTCGACATAGATATCTCTCAGCGGCGCCATTTCAGGGAACTGAATAATGGTGTTATCAATGTGTTCTGGACCATGACCAATTATCGCCGCGAACTCGATGCCCTGCCGGTACGTGTCCCCCTTATGAAGGGGGTTTATGGGCTCAGGTTGCTGGCTGCCAACGAGCATGATCTGGCAACACTTGCCGGTGTGCAGAGCCTGGGCGATTTTGCGCCCTTCACCTTTCTTCAGGGGCGCGATTGGCCAGATACACAAATCCTCAGACTCAACCGGCTGGAAGTCTCGACGGACGTATCTGAAGGCGACATGTACGAGTTTACCCGCCGCCACCCCGGTTACCTTTTCCCCAGGGCGGTCACCGAGCTGTATTCAGAGACTGAAAGTCGCAATATCAGTGAGTTGGCGGGAGAAAGCCACCTGCTGATCCGTTACCCGGCAGTGATGTATTTCTTCGTTGCCAAACAGGATACCTTATTGGCGGAAAGGCTGGAGTACGGCTTGAAAGCCGCCATGGCAGATGGCAGTTTTGATCAGCTCTTTTATGGCTTTGCACCCCACAAGGCGGCGCTGAAGCAGGCGCAGCTGCATCGGCGCAAACTGATGACGCTCGATAATCCTCTCTTGCCCGAATCGGCGATGCCGGCCGAGGTGTTAAAGCAGCAGGATGAAGTGATAGCGCATCTCGAGCAGTGAACCGCACAGCCACAAAAAAGCCCCCATTTGGGGGCTTTTAGCTTACATGGAGGCGATAAAGTTACTGGCCTGCGGCTTCCATGGCGGCGATAAACTTATTGGACTCGGCAATGGAGCGATTCATCTCCTTGATGAGCCCGGTTATGTCTGTCTTCAAGCTGGTAAATTCCCCCTTGATGGCGCCAATGGTTTGGGCATTGAGGTTGTGCTTGAGGTACAGCATGTTGTCTTTCATTGATGTCAGTATGGGCGGCATCTTGCTTTCTGCACGGCGCATGCTGCGCATCAGCGATTCGTAATTGCGGCGGGTTTCCTTCAGCTTGCTCTGGCTTTTTGATCGCAGGCTGGCCTTGCTGATTTCGGCTATTTCCGCCTGCCACTCATCAAACAGTGCCTCGGCTACGTCTTCGACTTTGTCGATGCGGTTTGATACGTCGTCGGCCGCGCTTTGGGCTGAGTCGTACTCGTCTTTGGCCTTGTTGTACGCCTTTTCCAGATCGCCGCCATCGTGGTTCAGCAAGGCCTGCATTTCTTCCAGTGCCGAACTGAACTGCTGCTGTGCTTCTTCCTGGGACTCTTTGGCGTCTTTCACCCGGTCAACCATGATGTCGCGCTTGTGATAGCCCACCTTTTCCATGGCGCCATAGTAAGCACTCTGGCAACCACCGAGTAATAAAGCACTGCCAAGCAGCGCCAGCGAGAGAAGTTGTTTCATGGTTTGGCTTCCTGTCATCAGTCTGCTTTAAAGCGGGCGGCATCAATGATGGACCACAGATGGGCAATACCCCCTATGATGGCCGGCACTATCAACCACCAGAGCGCATAGCCGCCAACGGTGATAACAAAGAACAGCAGGGCCGCCATAATACGCCCCTGAAGCAATTGGCCAAGGCCGGGAAAAAAGAGGTTAACCCCTGCGGCGAGGACGTTGCCCGCCGATCCTTGTTGTGACATTGAATCGCTCCTTTAACACTTGTAAAGCAGGTATTGTACGTTTTATTGTACGAACATAAACCGTACCTGTGATAAGCGGCAAGAGAAAACCAGTGAAAAATAAGATAGATGTGAGCCTGATACAGAGCTTTTTTCTGGGGGTTTGGCGATTTGTGCTCCATCTTGTCTCTCGCCTGAAAGAAGACCAAATTAATGTGCGCGCAGGGCACCTTACCTATGTCACCCTCTTGTCGCTGGTGCCCATGGTGGCCGTGACCATGTCGGTATTATCGGCATTCCCGGTGTTTCAGGGTATTCGCGGCACCATAGAAACCTTCGTGTATGAAAACATGATCCCCGCCGCCGGTGACACGGTACAAACCTATATCAACGAATTTGTGAAAAACGCCTCCAAAGGCACGGCCGTGGGGATTGGTTTTCTGGTGGTAGTGGCCATCATGTTGATTTCGGCCATCGATAAGTCACTCAATGCCATTTGGCGCACCAAAGAAAAGCGCCGTTTTATGGTGGCCTTTTCCATGTACTGGATGGTGTTGACCCTGGGCCCTGTGCTGATGGGGGCCAGTATTGCCGTGACGTCTTATCTGGTATCCCTGAAAGTACTCAGTGAGGCTGATGTGTATGGGGTGGTGCCCATGCTGATAGAGAAGCTGCCGCTGATGTTTTCTGTTGCAGCATTTTTGCTGCTGTATATGGCGGTGCCCAATCAAAAGGTGAAATTTCTCCATGCGCTGCTCGGTGCCCTGGTGGCAGCCTTGTTGTTTGAGGCCGGTAAGCGTGGTTTTGCCCTTTATGTCACCACCTTTCCGAGTTATGAGGCCATTTACGGCACCCTGGCGACCATTCCCATCCTCTTTGTCTGGGTGTATCTCTCCTGGACCATAGTGCTCTTTGGCGGTGTGATTGCCGCAGCGCTGCCTGAATATCTGGACTATGATGACGGCGGCGACGAAGACGCCCAGGGCTGCCAGGATGCCCCTTCGGGTGAAGCCTTGTCATCGCCAAAGGAAAATCCTTCCTCTTCATCCTCCACCAAACCCAAAACCGACAATGACCCGGGTTGAACAGGCACCGCCGCCGCTCATCAGCAGCAAGTGGATTGCCGTTGGTGATGGTCATAGTCTGCATTTGGCGGAGTATGGCAATCCCAATGGCGTTCCACTTTTGTATCTCCACGGAGGGCCCGGTGCCGGTTGCAGCAGTGATGATGCCCTGCTGTTTGATGGTCGCCACTGGCGTATCTTGCTGCTTGATCAACGCGGTGCCGGTTTATCTCGTCCCCGTGGTGGGTTGGAGCACAATGGCCTGACACAGCTGCTGGCCGATATGGAAGTGGTGCGGGAAACTCTGGGTATCGAAAATTGGTGTCTCGCAGGTGGCTCTTTCGGTGCCACTCTCGGACTTATCTACAGTGGGCGCCATCCCGACCGCGTTATCGCCCAGAGTTACTGGGGGCTGTTTATCCCTTCCAGTGAGGGGATGGCCTGGCTATACGGCCCGGCGGGAGCAGCCCGACTTTTTCCTGATGAATACAACAGCTTCAGTGCCGGGATCCCGGTAAAGGGCTGGTTGTCATTACTGTTTGAGTATTTCAGCAAGGGGTTTGTGCATGCCAATCAGGCCGTGTCCGAGCGTGCGTTCAGGCGCTGGCTGGATTGGGAGCTGGCACTGGCCTATCCCGGCAATCACTTGCTCGGTCCCATCGATTGGCGCTCCCGGGTGCTGGCACTTATCGAATTACACTATGCCAGAAGTGGCTATTTCGACGCAGAAACCGCTTTTGTGGCGGCATTACCCGACATCCGTGCCCATACCCGCATCCTTCAGGGGGAATGTGATTGGGTGTGCCCTGCCGAGATAGCAAGGCACTACGGGCCCCTTGAAGCACGACTGGGGCGGGACTTTGAGCTGGTTACCGTGGTCGGTGGTTATCACTCCCTCGCCGATGGTCGCATGCACAAGGCGGTGTGCGCAGCAGCAAACTGGATGCTGTCGGTGTGGCATCAACACTGCTGAAGCCTGCGGATGGGATTCAGGTGGAGGCTATGGCACAATCGCCGGGTCTTCCATCAGGCAAGGAATAATCTGTGATTGCATTGATACAAAGGGTCAGCCGTGCCAGCGTCACCGTGGACGGTGAAATCACCGGCGCCATCGATCAGGGGCTGCTGGTGTTGCTGGGGGTTGAGCAGCATGACGACCGCACCAAGCTGGAGAAATTGGCGCACAAGGTCATGAACTATCGCGTATTTTCCGACGAAAATGGCAAGATGAATCTCAATGTCTCCCAGGTAGGGGGCAGCTTGCTGGTGGTTTCCCAGTTCACCCTGGCGGCCGATACGGGCCGTGGGCTGCGCCCCAGTTTCTCGGGTGCCGGCACTCCAGAGCAAGCCGAGCGTCTGTACGACGAGTTTGTGGCCCATTGCCGCGCGCAGGGTGTGCCCACCCAAACCGGACGTTTTGCCGCCGATATGAAGGTGGAACTGCTGAACGACGGGCCCGTGACCTTCCATTTGCAGGTGTAGCATGACACCAGAACAGACCTTACTGCAGGAGCTGGCGGACACCTGGCACAGCACCATCCCCCTGAGCGCCTTTATGCAAATCTGTCCACGCAGATACGATGGCATCCAATTTGAAGTCAGTGCACCTCTCGAGCCCAACATCAATCTACACCACACCATGTTCGCGGGCAGCATCTATACCCTGATGACCCTGACGGGCTGGGGAATGTTGTGGCTTAAACAGCGCGAAGCGGGTGTGGAGGGCAGCATAGTGCTGGCCGATGCGGCCGTGCGCTATCTGGCGCCCGTCAGGGGCGCGCCTCTCGCCAGGGTCAGCTGGTCGGGTGACGATATCATGCCCCTCGCCACCGGGCGCAGAGTCAAGGTGACCCTGGTTGTCGAACTTTGGTGTGAAGGAGAGCTGTGTGCCAGCTTTGAAGGACGTTATGTCAGTCTGCCGCACTAAGGCCGGGAATTTTTTTACAACTTCTGATGGACCTTATTGATGTTGCGCCGGTGATTCCCTAGAATCGTCCGGTTAAAAAAATGTTAAATATTTGGTTGCTCGTACGGTATGGAGTGGCCGAAACTGCATCGTAAGGACATCAGTATGCGCTTTCTTTGTCTGGCACTGGCGGTTGCGCTTTGTGCCAACCTTTCTGGGTGTGCCAACACCCGACTTAATGCCAATAAATTGCCAAAAGGTGTGGCGGTCAACAAGTCCATCACCCTGCCGGTAGATGTCTCTGTGGCTTACTACGTGCCCAAAATTCAAATGGACAGTCGTTTCTATCTGGAGAAGTGGAATATCTGGGTAGAGCCGGGCTCCGCCTTGTCGGACGGTGTGCGTGATGCCTTCAATGCTTACTTCAGCAATGCCGTCCTGCTGGACCGTGCAAGCGATGACGCCGTTGGCCTGGTGATAGATCTGGATCCCGAATGGGAGTTCGTCTCTGGCAAAGCCGTGATGACCTTGAGCTACAAGGTGCTGAATGGTGGTGATAAACCGTTGAAAGAAGGTAAGAAAACCTTTAAGGCCGACATTGGCTATGTGGGCGACAACTCTGGCATGTACAACGCGGCGATGCGGGCAACCCAACTGGTCATTGTAGACGTGCTCAATAGCCTCAAACCCACAGCGGCCGGGTATCCGGCGCAGCTGGCCATGAAGGCGACCAACCCGCTACAATTGGCCAACATGGAGAAGCCAGTGAGCAGTGGTACCGGGTTTTATATCAATGAAACCGGACAGTTACTGACGGCTGCCCATGTGCTGCGGGAATGCATGGTCACCAAGGTGCAGACACCAACTCAGTCTTACGATGCCACTGTGGATGCCAGCTCCACCCTTTTGGATCTGGCTGTGGTGAGTACAGGTGCGCCAGCTGAGCGCTACTTGCCGCTGCGTAAGGGCAGTGAAATCTTCCTCGGTGAAGCCGTGACCAACGTGGGTTACCCCCTGCAGGGCCTGCTTGCGGCGTCGCCAAACCTGACCCGAGGTAACGTCAGCTCCATGAATGCCCTCAAAGGTTCCGTTGGCCAGTTCCAGTTCTCGGCACCTATTCAGCCCGGCTCCAGCGGGGGGCCCGTGGTATCAGATGGTGGTGAACTGCTGGGAGTGACAGTTGCCACGCTCAACGCAGCCAAGCTGATTGAATCCGGCGCCCTGCCACAGAATGTGAACTTTGCCCTCGATGCCAGGCACGTTGCCCGATTCCTCGACAAGCATCAGGTGGCGTTTCATCAGGTAGAGCCGAATCTGAAAGGGGATATTCGTATCAGCAACGATGCGGCTTTGTCGTCTGTAGTGCAGTTGGCCTGTTATCAATAAGGAGTCAGTGACATGAAAGGAATGATATTTGGTGCCCTGGCACTGACCGGACTGATGACGTCTGCGATGGCTCAGGAGCAGACCCAGACCCAGACCCAGACCCAGACCCAGACCCAGACCCAGACGATCGTGTTGCCCCCCGTGCTCTTTGTCAGCACCTTTGACAGTACTGAGCTGTTTGACAAGCTCAAATCCAGTCAGCAGCTCGGCAACATCGATAAAGAAAACCTGGGAACTCCGCTGCGCCTTGTTGTGAGTTACAAACTGCAGCCCACGGCGGGTGGCACCGCAGCCGGACTGACATCGGCTATCCTCGCCGGCAGTTCTCTGGGGATTTTGCCCGTGGTAACCAATAACGATCTGGTGTTGACCTATGATTTCCGCGTGCACGGTAAATCGGTCAGCCGCATCGAATACCGCGAGAACTTTACCCAGGCGCAAAACATGTACTCCAACCAGTTGGGTGGCCTGGACAAGGACACCATGGCTTGGGTGCTGTCCACCACAGATAAGTTTGTGGCGGATCTGGTAGAAAATCAGGAAGTGAAAACCCTGGTGGAAGAGTACAACTTCTACTTCGGCAGTTGATGTGCGGATGGAAGCGGAAAAGCCAGTCTCTGACTGGCTTTTCTATTTTTTAGAATGGAATATCTGATTTAATCTGCTTTTTTTCAATTTTGTGGGCTAATACACTGCAACCATCAAGTTACCCCAGTGGGGATATTCACAGTTTCTTGGAGGTCTTATGTCAAAGGTATTAGTGCTCAAGTCCAGCATTCTTGGTGATTTTTCCCAGTCTGGCCGCTTGATTGATGAATGGGTTGCTGCGCGCCGCGCGAGTGGCGATACAGTGACAGTGCGCGATTTGGCTGCCGAGCCATTGCCGGTGCTTGACGGTGAAATTGCGTCGGGTCTGCGTGGTGGCGAGAGTTTAAGTCCCCGTCAGCAAGAAGCATTGGCACTGTCCGATGCCTTGATTGCCGAGCTCAAAGTGCACGATCAACTGGTGGTAGCGGCCCCCATGTACAACTTCAGTATCCCCACTCAGCTGAAAAACTGGATAGATCTGGTGGCCCGTGCCGGCGTGACCTTTACCTACACAGCCGAAGGTCCACAGGGACTTATCCAGGGCAAGCAGGCCATGCTGATCACGACCCGCGGCGGAGTACACAAGGGCTCAGGCAGTGACCATGTGGTGCCTTATCTGAAAACCGTACTCGGATTTATCGGTATCACTGATGTGGATACCGTGTACGCCGAAGCCCTGAGCATGGGGCCGGAAGCGGCAGAGCGTGGCATCAAGGATGCCCGTGACCAGCTGGCGCTGGTGGGTTAATCCCGACTTTCCTTCTCATCATCCTGTTTTTGCCCCTCCTGTTTGAGGGGCATTTTTTTATCGCCGTCGGCCAGCATGGGGCGGCACATGGCACAACCCTGCTCAGTCTGACTGTACTCCACGTAACGTACCTTTCTTGAGGCGTTGCGCCCCGTGCTGAAGGCAAACCCGGGAATTGGAGTTTTGGGCGTCTGTGTTGTCATGGCTTAAGCGCCCGCCAGTAAATCCTTGATGGCGCCGCCATTGATCACAGAGCTGAACCCCTTGGCTCTGAGGATGTCGCATCCTTTTTGGGCGCGAATACCGGCGCCGCAATAGAGCACCAGCGGCACGGCCTTATCGGCCTGAGCCGATTGCCAGTGTTCCAGCGTATCCAGGGGGATGTTGAGTGCCTGGGGCAGATGGCCCTGGGCAAATTCCGCCGGACTTCTGACATCCACCAGGGTGGCGCCATGTTTCACCAGTTGCCAGCATTCGGCGGGCTGAGCGCTGCCGGATAATCTGGCGAGCATAGAGTGCAGCATGCTAACCTCATTTCAATTAGAAAAAGTTCATAAAGAGTAATCTGATGAATTGAGAAATGCAATTATCGTGACAGAGCGCTCTTTTTTGGCATTGAACAGGCCCGTCCTATGGACTGCGTCCTATAGTTATTCTGTGAGTTCGTTCTCTACAGGGATTGGTATATGTTCAATTCTGCCATGGCTATTCCTGCCATTTGGTGGCAACAGGGAAGTAGTGCCAGTGACCGCCTCGCCCGCATCCACGACCGCCTGCTGGAGGCGTACCCAGAGGTCGACCGTATAGCCTGCGCACTCTACGATCCCAATACCGATTTGCTGAAGACCTTTATCAACAGTACCCGCAGAGGCGAAGCCATTCACGGCTACCAATATCGTCTGAAAGACAGCCTGTCTTTAAGTGAATTGGCCAGCGCTGCCGAGTGTCGGGTGATCCACAATATTCACGCGACGGTAGCACCAGACAATCCTCACTCGGTGTGGCTATTGCAGCAGGGATACCAATCCTCTTTTACGATCCCTTTGTACGACAATGGCCATTTTATTGGATTTCTGTTTTTTGATTCTTCCCGGCTGGGCGCCTTTGATACCCGGAAACAGCGGGACATGTTGTTATATGCCAATCTGGTCAATATGACCCTGAGCAGCGAGCTCAACGCGGTGCGTATCATTCAGGCATCGGCTCTGGTGGCCCGCGACTTTGCCGATTTACGTGACTTCGAAACCGGTTCGCATTTAGACAGAATGGCTGCTTATTCCAGGTTGATTGCCAGATTTATAGCGGATGAAGAAGGGCTCAGTGATGAGCAAATTGAGCATATTGCGCTGTTTGCTCCGCTCCATGATGTGGGCAAAATTGGGATCCCGGACCGTGTACTTCTTAAAGCCGGAACCCTGGATGCTGATGAGCGAGCCCTGATGCAAACCCACGTAGAAAAGGGCGAAAAGATCATCCACAAGATTTTGGGTGACTTTGGCTTAAGTGAGGTACCCGATTCGCAGATCATGCTGAATATTGTGGCGTGTCATCACGAGTATCTGGATGGCAGCGGTTATCCCCGAGGGTTAAAGAGCAACGCGATACCCATTGAAGCCAGAATCGTCACAGTGGCCGATATCTTTGATGCCTTAAGTTGCCAACGCCCCTATAAAGCCGCCTGGCCACTGGCGGCGTGCTTTGATGAGCTGGAGCGCATGGTGGCAGCAGGTAAATTGGAGGGACGCTGTGTGGCGGCGCTGAAGGCATCACGCCAGGAAATAGAAGACATCATGGCGCGCCTGCGCGACGCGCCATGACAGCGTTCAGTAATATTGTGCCAGCGCTTTTTTGGTGTGCTTGGCGACTTTTTTGAAAGGGCTGAGGGTCAGCTTTTGCAGCAGGGGTTTGTATTTTTCGTCACCACTGCTCGCCAGCACCTTGGCATACCAGGCGTATACATCCTGGGATTCATTGTCCTGAGTCAGCAGGCGTGGGGTTTCCAGTTCTGCGGCAATAATGTCCATCAAAAATGGCTCGGAATTGCGCTGATTGGCCATGTAACGCACCGATCTGGCCATTAGCCCTAAATCGTCACTCTTGAGGCCATTGGCCAGCATATTGGTGCGTTGGCTCTGTCCTTCGGTGAAGGTGGCAGCGTTGGTGATCACAGGATTCCAGATTTCAAACCGCTGTAACTCCTCCAGTGACTTTTTGGCATAGCCACGCACTTTGCGGTGATGGTCACCTTGCTCAATATTCTTAAGGGTTGCAGCGTACTTGGGATTGCCTGAGTAACTGAGGGCTTTCATCAGCCAGGCGCTTTCATCCACACCATCCCTGTCGGTGGCATAGGGCAGGCTTTCAATGAGTCGCTGCTCGACTTGGTCAAAAATCTCGGGATCGCTGAGGCCTGTGAGCACCAGAGTCTCGATGGCTCTGTGCTGGGCTACCTCATTATTTCCTTTGAAGATCTCGATGTATTCCGCCTTGGTGTATTCCTTGGCCGCCATGGCCTGCGGTAACCAAGCCATGCTGAGTAATAACATCAGTGCAATTTTCTTCATGTGTTCTCCTGTCGTCCTGTTGGAGTTGGCTGCGCTATGCCCGCCAGCGTTTAAAAATCAGCGAGGTGTTGATGCCGCCGAAGGCGAAGTTATTGCTCATCACATAATCCGTTTCAAGCTCGCGCAGTTCGCCGCGGATATAGTCGAGCTCGCCGCAGTCGGGGTCGATATCGTTCAGGTTGATGGTCGGCGCAAACCAACCCTCGTTCATCATCATGATGCTGCACCAGGCTTCCAGCGCGCCGCAGGCACCCAGGGTGTGGCCGGTATAACTCTTCAGCGACGAAATGGGCATACGGCTGCCGAACACGGCGGCGGTGGCACGGGTTTCGGCCACATCGCCTCTGTCAGTGGCGGTGCCGTGGGCATTGACATAGCCGATGGCATCGGCGGTAAGTGCGGCATCTTTCAGTGCCAGACGGATAGCCCCTTCCATGGTGGTTACGTTGGGCTGGGTCACATGCTGACCGTCGCTGTTGGTACCAAAGCCAACCAGCTCGGCATAAATATGGGCACCGCGGGCCATGGCGTGCTCCATTTCTTCCAGCACGAGAGTACAGGCACCTTCACCTATCACCAGACCATCACGATTCTTGTCAAACGGCCGTGGTGTGCTCGCGGGCATATCGTTTTTGGTGCTGGTGGCAAACAGGGTATCGAACACCACGGCTTCGCTGGGACACAGCTCTTCGCCGCCACCGGCCAACATGGCGGTTTGCATACCGTACTTGATGGCTTCATAGGCGTAACCTATGCCCTGGCTGCCAGAGGTGCAGGCGCTGGAAGTGGTATGAATGCGGCCCTGAAGACCGAAATACACGCCTACGTTCACCGCCGTGGTGTGTGCCATCATGCGGATATAGCTGGTGGCATCGATGCCGGACATATCGCCTGTATCCAGCATGCGGCCGAAGCCAATCAGGGGATCTGTGCTGCCGGTAGACGAGCCGTAGGCTATGCCCACGTCCCCTGAGGTCAGAAAGTCGCTGTCAAGCAGGCCTGCATCTTCCAGCGCCAGCTCACTGGCGCGGGTTGCCATCAAAGATACCCGTCCCATGGAGCGAATTTTCTTGCGCGAATAGTGGGCTGGTACTTCAAAGTCGGTCACGGGCGCCGCCAGGCGGGTATTGAGATTATCGAACCTGTCCCACTCGTCCATGCGTACCACTTTGTTTTGCATGGCCTTAAGGCTGGCCGCAATCGATGACCAGTCATGGCCAAGGCTGCTGATGCCGCCAAAGCCTGTGACCACAACCCGGCGGCTCACAGCATGCCTCCGTTCACCGAAATCACCTGACGGGTAATGTAGGCGGCATCATCGGACATCAAAAAGCCCGCCAGTGCAGCGATTTCTTCCGGCTTGCCCATGCGGCGCATCGGCACCAGCTGGTCGACCATTTCGCTGGGGAATTCGCTCACCATGTCGGTTTCAATCAGGCCGGGGGCGATGCAGTTAACGGTGATCTTGCGCTTGGCCAGCTCCAGCGACAGCGCCTTGGTGGCGCCGATAAGCCCGGCCTTGGAGGCGCTGTAGTTTACCTGACCACGGTTACCGGCAATGCCGGATACCGATGCCAGCGTGATGATGCGTCCGCCCTTGCGGCTTTGGATCATCGGCATCACAGTGGGCTGCACCACGTTGTAAAAGCCGTCGAGGTTGGTGTGAATTACGCTGTCCCAATCATCATCGGTCATGGCCGGGAAGGCGGTGTCGCGGTTGATGCCGGCATTGAGCACCACGCCGTAGTAAGCGCCGTTGGCCTCGATATCGGCCTCGATGGCGGCACGCACCGCAGCGCGGTCGGCCACATCAAATTTCAGCAGGCTCACCTTCACGCCGAGGTCGGCAATTTCGCTGGCAGTGGCTTCGGCAGCAGTGAGGTTTGAGTGGTAATGCACTGCAACATCATAGCCTTGAGATGCAAGGCGCAGGGCAATGGCTTTGCCAATGCCGCGGCTGGAACCTGTCACCAGGACTCTTTTAGTCATTATTATGCTCCTGTGCTAGATACGGGTAGATGAGCCTTGGCTCTCACGAATATAGGCGTCTGTGTCCTGAGGCTGGAACACGTTGACGTTGGCCTCGGCAACTTGGGTGGCGCCGTGGAAAATGCGGCAGTCGAATACCGCAAGGCCAGTGTCTTCCTGATAGAGGCGTTTCACTTCAGTGGTGTAGGTTTCGCCCCTGGCAAACACCGCAAGCGGCATGGAGAGCTTGCGCGACCCCAGCAAAAATCCAACCTGAATCGGCTCGCCGCGCAGTGTGGCTTCGACCCCGGCGAGCGCTGCAATGCTTTGCGCCATGTACTCAATGCCCACGTAATTGGGCACGCCGCCCAGCGCCTCATCAAAATAGGGACTCGCGTCGCTGATATGGGTGGCGGTGAGCAGGCTGTCATGGCCGTGCTCCAGCACCTCGTCAATCAGCACCATGGGGCGGCGATGGGGCAAAAAGGTTTCAACGTCAATGCTGGAAAGCGGCGCGCCATCCCAGAGTTTGTCAGTCATGCTGGCCTCCACGGCTGAAAATCAAACTGGCGTTACTGCCGCCAAAGGCGAAAGAATTGCTCATCACATGACGGATATCGTGACCGTTGCCGGGATCTTGCGTATGCGGCATGGGAACCAGAGGTAATTGCGGGTCGTTGGTGTCGGCGATGCCATCCCACACCTGAGGCGGCAGAGCGCGATTGCCTTCGCTCAGCAGCAATACACAAAAGGCGGCTTCGATAGCACCTGCGGCACCGAGGGCGTGGCCGGTGAGCGGCTTGGTGGAACTGCAGGGAGGCAAATGGCCTTCAAATACGGCACAAACCGCGCGGCTCTCCATGGCATCGTTTTTCGGCGTGGCGGTGCCGTGCAGGTTAATGTAATCGATGTCGGCGGGCTTTAGGCCTGCGTCTTTGAGCGCTGCGCCCATGGCGTCGATAGCGCCGCGTCCTTCGGGGTGCGGCGCCGAGATATGGTGGGCATCGCCGGACTCGCCGCAGCCACTGAGCAGCACTGGGCCGTCGCCGCGCACCAGGGTAAAGAGCGCTGCGCCCTCACCAATGTTGATGCCATCGCGATTGGCGCTGAAGGGATTGCAGTGGCCTTTGGACACCGACTCCAGCGCATCGAAGCCATTGACCGTAAGGCGACATAGGCTGTCGACGCCGCCCACAATCACCATGTCGCACAAATTGGCATTGAGTAATCGCTTGGCGCTGGCAAATACCTTGGCGCTGGATGAGCAGGCGGTAGAGAGTGTGTAGCAGGGACCATCGAGTTCAAAGTACTGACGTAAAAAGTCGCTGGTGCTGCCAAGCTCCTGCTGGAAGTAATGATAATCGGCGGGGAATTTACCGTGCTCGGCCCGGTAGGCCAGGGCTTCTTCGCCCTTGGCAATGCCGGAGGTGGAGGTGCCGAGCACAACGCCGATGCGATCTTTGCCAAAACTGGCGATAGCCTGGACAACCGTGGGGGCGATTTGTATGGCAGCAGCCAGCAGCAATTGGTTGTTGCGACAGTCAAACTGCGCCATGGCGTCGGGCAGTTGTGGTAAGTCTTGCGCCACTTCGCCCACCAGGGTGGGGCCAGTTGCCAGCAGATCGGCACGCAGCACCATACCACTGGTGTCTCCCGCGAGGAGGCGAGGCAGGATCTCGGCTGCACTCATCCCAATGGGAGTGCATAAACCTGTGTCTGTGATGGCTATCTGGGTCACTGTGTTTCTTCCTAAACTTTACAGCTGAAAATGCCCCTGTCCTGGTCAAGCAAGCGGCGTAATTTTCAGCTTCATCCCGGCTGAAGGCATTTCCAGTATTACTGTGGCGAGCCAGGGTTCCTGATGACTGTAACTGATGTGCACTATGCCGCCATCTTCCGGTGATGTCAGTACCCGGCATCGACGCTGAGGACAGGCTTGTTCGCTCACCAGCCCACCCGACAGGGCGGCATTGAGCGCTGGCTCGGGCCAATAAATAAGTTGCAGCAGGGCAATCAGGTACTCGGCGCGGAAATTGTCACCAAGCAGCACACTCTGCTCACTTATCAATTGGTTGCCATCAAAGCTTACGTCAAACAGCGGTTGCCCCATGGGGGCCAGACCTACGACCGACAGGCGATGGCCATCGAGTTCGAGCTGGCTTAAGAGTTCGTGGCGTTTGCCATTAATTTCTATGCTGACTTTCTGGGTCTGGCTTTGACTCTGACTCTGACTCTTCGTTGTTGGCGCTGGCGTTGCTGCGGGTGCCTTGGGAGCCCGTTGCGGCTTTGGGGCATTTGGCTTTTCCCTGAGTTCCCTGGCCTGCACGGGGAGGGGCGCCAGACAGTAATTGACGTTGGTGGACAGGCCGAGACAGGTTTGGCGCAGCAATAGCTGGGTGCAGCCTGTGGCGGCCAAAAGCACTAAAAATGTCAGCAGCAGTCGTAATTTCATTATGCCTTCCCTTGAGCCTCAGCCCTGGCTTCGCGGCACAATTCTACCACCATATTCAGCCGTCTTTGCGATTCTTTCACGAAGGGGTTTTCCGTATCCCATGCGTATCCGGCGAGGATGGAGCAAATCATTTGCTTGATGGTGGGGTTGGGATCATCAAAGAAGATCACTTCCTGGAAAGTGCCTTCGTACCAAGCCTGCACATAGGTGCGGAAACAGTTCACGCCTGTCATCAGCGGCTTGGCATATTCGCTGTCCCAGTCGACCTGTCCGCCATTCAGTTGCTTGAGCAAGGTGCGGGCGGCGAGTGAGGCGGACTGCATGGCAATGGTCACCCCGGAGGAGAACACCGGGTCGAGGAACTCACCAGCGTTACCCAAGAGAGCGAACTTGTTGCTGGCGAGCTGACTTACATTGGCCGAATAGCCTTTAAGTTCGGCGCACTGCTGCACAACTACGGCATCTTTGAGGAGCTCTTTAAGGCCCGGCTCTTCGAGCACCACCTGCATCAGCTTGTCTTCCAGGCTGCCATCGAGGCGTTCCAGCAGATGAGGCTCTGCCACCACACCCAGAGAGCAGCGGCCGTTGCTGAAGGGAATAAGCCAGTACCAGATGTCCTGATGTTCCGGATGCACGCTTATCAGAATCTTATTACGGTCGAAATTGGCATCGCTGATCCTGTCTTCAACGTGGGTAAAAATCGCCATCCGTGACGGCAGGTTGGAGGGGCGCTCCAGATCCAAAAGCCGTGGCAGCACCCGGCCAAAACCACTGGCATCCAGCATAAATTCGGCTTCCACCCGATAGCTGTCGCCTGCTTCAGTGCTGACAACGAGGCCGGGCTTGGCGCTGATGTCTATGCTCTGAACCGTATGGCCGTAACGGATCTCCACGCCCTGGGCCTCTGCGGTGTCGGCCAGCAACTTGTCGAAGCTGCCGCGCTGCACCTGGAAGGTGGTGCCATGGCCTGGAGTAAACTTATCGGTGAAGTCAAAGGTGGTGTAGGCGCCGTTGCGACGGAACGCAGCGCCATTTTTGAATTGGAAACCGGCGGCGTTGACCGCCTCCAACATGCCCGCTTCTTCGATAAAGTTCATGCAGCAGGGCAGCAGGCTTTCGCCGATGGAAAAGCGCGGGAAGTGCTGACGTTCCAGCACCAGCACCCGTTTACCCGCCCTGTGCAGCAGGCTGGCGGCTATAGCGCCGGAGGGACCAGCCCCTATAATCACCACATCCACCGCCATATCGTTGGGCTTGCTATTTCCAGAGTGCATCTACTTCAGTTTCCTTTTGAAAGTGTGAATAAGGGGCGAGAGCAGCAGGGTAAAGCCAATCCCGAGGGCCAGCGTGAGGCCAAAATAGTGTATTGCCGGGGTGTTACTGAGCGCCAGCAGACCAAAGGCGAGGGTGGTGGAGCTGGCTGACAGCAGCACAGCCAGCATAACTCTGTGGCCATGCTCCCGGTTTTCATCCTTGGCGAAAAACAGGCTGTAATCAACGCCAATGCCGAATACCAAAAGCAGCGCCAGCGCATGGAATAAAGTCAGTGGCGACCCCAGCAGCCCCAGCAGTGACAAGCTGAGCAGTGCCGCCAGCGCCGGTACTGCCACCATGGCGGCGGCAAGTTTCCATGGGTGACGCAGGGCAAAGACTCCAAAGGCAATAAGCAGCGCCAGCACCAGCAGCCACAGGGTGGTGTGGCGGTACTCTCCCATCAGTTTGGAGATGTCGCCCACCTTATCCACCAGAGTTACCCCCGGCAAAGTCGCTACCGCTTGGTTAAGTGCCGGTAAGTTCTGAATGCCA
This sequence comes from Shewanella amazonensis SB2B, assembly GCF_000015245.1. Taxonomy (NCBI): domain Bacteria; kingdom Pseudomonadati; phylum Pseudomonadota; class Gammaproteobacteria; order Alteromonadales; family Shewanellaceae; genus Shewanella; species Shewanella amazonensis. The sequence goes on along the minus strand of NC_008700.1, from coordinate 4,016,832 downwards.
CCAAGCAGCACCATGGCGCCCCATTCCCGGGCAGTTGATTCTGGATGGTTGGCCTCGTTAGCCGTGGGCTCAAGCAGCAGTGGCTTGAGGTTTGCCCCAAGCCGGGTGTCAAAAAAGGCATCCGCTTCGATGGGCGTTTGTGCACCGGCCTGGTATTTGGCTCTGAGATCAGGTTCGAGTTCAGGCTCCAGCCCCAAGCGGGCGAGTATTTCACCCAGTTCATGACCATAGATTTGCTGTTGCAGGTTATGGTCGGCCATCTGCCGCGCCTGGGATGGCAGGTAATCGGCAAAGTTCACATGGCTTTGCAGCAGTTGGTCTTTTTCGGCTTTTGCGAGTACAGGCGCAAGGGCTTCGAGTCTTGCGAGCAGCGTCTGCATCGACTCTGCCCGTACCAGCAGAAACTGATTATCCACCCCACCCGAGAGCAAGGTTCTCACGTTAGCTTCTTCAGCCATCAGTGCTGCCGAGCCCTGTTGCAGGCTGCGGATATCGTCGCGGCTGTCCAGTTGGCCAAGTCCAGGGATGCACACCAAGAGCACTGTCAGGCTGCCAATCACCAAGGCTTTGGAGCCTGCGGCTTCGAACGGGGTAAGAAAGCGGCTGGCCAGGGTGATGGCCGCGCTTGCGGCCTGAATGCGGCTGTCTGCCAGCATGGGGTAAGCAAGATACAGCGTGAGGTATGCGCCAATCAGGCCGCCGCCACAAAAGGCCGCTACCTGCTGCATCCCCGGGAAGGGAGTGAAGCCCAGCGCCAGATAGGCGAGCACGCTGGTAGCAAGGGCCAGCGTCAGTGCGGGCAAGATGCGGCTCAGTGTTTGGCTGGCGCTCTCATCACGGCCACTGCGCTCGGCATAAAAATGGAAACTGTAGTCGATGGCAATGCCAATCAGAGAAGTGCCAAACACCAGAGTGAGCAGGTGTAACTTGCCGAAAATGAGGATGGTGAACAGGCTGGCGCTCACCATAGCACTGGCGAGGGTAAGGCTTGCCATCAAAAGCGGCATCAGCGAACGGAAGCTCAAAAGCACCAGCACTACCACGCCCGCAAGCGACAGTGAGCCAATCAGTGATACTTCTGCCTTGGCGCTTTGAGTGGCCTCAAGTGCATGAAACAGGGCACCGGCCTTTAGCAGGCTCAGTTGCTTGCCCAGGTTTACCTTGGTGAAGGCGGCATTGATGGCACTGATTTGGGCTTCCTGCGCCTTGGGGCTGAATACGCTGTCTTTGCCCTTGGCCATGATGATTGCGGCGGTTTGGCCATCTGAGTTGCCAAGCAAGATGCCACCTTCCTCACCGAGGCGGTGGCCTTTGCCAAAGCTTTGCATCAGCGCCGGAAACAGTAACAAGGGGTCTTCGCTGATAAGTTCACTGTTGGCAAAACCAAAAGCGCTGTAGAGGGCAATTTTCGCTTGCTTGATGAGTACATCGAGTTTGCCGTTTTCCAGCAGTGAGCGTTGTGATTCGGTCAGCAGGTTGAAGCGGGCCGGAAAGTAGAGCCGGTAAATCTCTTTGGGATCGAGTTCGCTGCCGCTGCGAACCGATACGAATGCGGGGGAACTGGCAAGTTCGGCCATCATGCCCTTGGCGGCTTCGATGGTTGCGGCCTTGTCTTTCCCCGTCAGCACCAGATAGCTTTCGTTAGCCAGACGACTTTCGAGACTGTCCAGCGCGCGGCTGGTGAGGGCATCCTGCTGCAAGTGGGGCAGCATGGCCAGAATGTCGGTTTCAACCACATCGCGGTGCTTGAGAGTCTTAATGCCGAAAACGAGGGCTGCGGCGAGCAAGAGCAGCCATAGGGCCAGCCTGAGCCCTGCGCGGCTTGCAGTCTGTGGCTTATCTGTGATTTTGCTTCCCCCAAGCGCCATCTAACTTATTGCCCCGACTCAATTTGCGGGATAAAGGCCTGCAGTTCTTGCTCCGACAGCGGCCCGCTTTGCTGGTTGCTGAAGCGGATATCGCTCACATCGCCATTGGGGCTGATAAGTTTCAGCCTGTTTGTACTGGCCTTGTCTGTTCTGGTCTGGGTGCCTGTTTGCTGCGTGGTGCCTGCATCGCCGATAAAACTGCCTTCAAGCTCGATAGCGGCAAACAGTGCCTTGATATCCTCATCTTTTGGGGCGAGGGTCAGTTGCCAGTGATTCTCCTGACTGCTTAATGCCAGTGAGAAATGTCGCTCCAGCGTAGCCATATCGCCGCCCATCATGGCCTTCACCAGCATGGGCATTAAGGTAGCTGGGCCCGCTTTGGCATTGACCTCGGTTTGTTGCCACAGGCCTTCGCTGTCGCGGCTCAACATGCGCGTTTCGCTTAAAATCAGTAAGTTTTCAAAGGGCTGGTTTTGTGCCCACATCAGGCCTTGGTCGGGTGAGAACACAAAGCTGCCACGGCTGACCAGAGGTCGCTTTAACGCCTTGAGGGTGCGGGTCTGTTCAAACTCGCCGCGCACCGCTCCCTGTGGCTTAAGGGCAGTGCTGAGCGCCCCGAGATTGACGTCGGCGTTCTGGGTCATACTCTTCTGGCTTAGGGCTTCATCTGCCTGCGCTGGCAGCCAGACCAGCATAGATGCCAGTATTCCAACGCAAAACTTAACAATCAGCCCCATAGTTACCTCTTTATATGCTAGGGGTTCAACATTGCGGCTATTTTCAGCCAAAGCTCAGGCGTCCGCTTCGCCCAGCAGCGGGCGAATTTTGGCCTGAAATACCTCGGGCGTGACAAAGCAGAGTTCGTTATTACTCATGTCCACGGCGGCCTGAATGGTGTACCCCTTGGTGAGTCGCTCGCCACTTTCGGCATCCCGAACCTGATAATTGATTTTCAGGCGATTTTCCCACTCCACCAGATCGGCACTGACTCGAATTTTCTGACCGAAGGTGCTGCTGCGAACATACTTGATCTGCACATCCACTATCGGCCAGGCAAAGCCGGACTCCTGCATCTGGCGGTAGTTGTAGTCGAGTTTGTCCAAAAGCTCACAGCGAACAATCTCGAAGTAACGCAGGTAGTTACCGTGCCAGGTGATCTGCATCGGATCCACATCGTGGAAGGGAATGATGATTTCTGTCTCGGCGTGAAGCAGAGATTTCATCGACACACCTCCCACTCACCGGCCTGAATGCGTGCCAGCGTCTGGCGCAGCGTGGCTTCGAGTGGCCTGTCTTCTGTCACCAGCGGGCAAGCCTCGCTGACCTGGGCCAGGGTTTTGGCAACCGAAGCGGTTAGTGACGACTCACACAGCTCGCCCTGACGGATGCGCAGGCGCATACCCTGGGTCATCGCCAGCAGCGCAGCGGCAGCCACCTGCTCAGTCAGCTCCAGCACCCGCAAACAGTCACGGGCGGCAATGGTGCCCATGCTGACCTTGTCCTGGTTGTGGCACTCGGTAGAACGGGAAAACACGCTGGCAGGCATAGTGAGTTTGAGCGCTTCGGCGGTCCAAGCCGATACGCCAATCTGCACCGCCTTGAAGCCGTGATTGATGGGGCGACGGGCACCTTCGGCGCCGGAGAGATTCGCTGGCAAGCCATTGTTAAACTTGGGATCCATCACCAGCGCCATCTGGCGGTCAATCAGGTCGCTGATGTTGGCCACCAGATTCTTGAGGCTGTCCATGGCAAAGGCGATATGGCCGCCGTAGAAGTGGCCACCGTGGAGGATGTGCTCGCCCTCGCCATCCACAATCGGGTTGTCGTTGGCGCTGTTAAGTTCGTTCTCAATAAACTGGCGCAACATTGGCTGGGCATCGGCCAGCACGCCTATGATATGGGGCGCGCAGCGGATGGAATATCTATCCTGCAAGCGGTCAGAGTTGCGGGGATGCTCGTGGTGATTGAGGTCATCACGGATCCAGCTGGCTACCCGACTCTGACCCGGGTGGGGCTTGGCGGCAAACAGGATGTCGTCGAAATGGTTGGAGTTGCCTTTGAGGGTCAAGGATGCCATGGCGGTGATGCGTGAGGACAGACGGGTCAGGTAGTCTGCTCTGTCATATGCAAGACAAGCCAGTGCCGTCATCACCGCTGTGCCGTTCATCAGTGCCAGACCCTCTTTCGGGCGCAGCTTCAGCGGGGTGATATTCAGCTTCTGGAACACTTCACTGCTGGGCAGGCGGCCGCCGCGATAAAACACGTCACGCTCGCCTATCAGCACGCCGGCCAGATAAGACAGCGGAGTCAAATCGCCGCTGGCGCCCACCGAGCCTTCTTCCGGGATAACCGGGCAGATGTCTTCATTAATCAGGGTTTCGATGCGCTCGAGCAATTCGAAGCTGACCCCGGACTTGCCGATGGCCAGAGAGTTCAAGCGGCAGGCCATGACGGCGCGGGACTG